>JAITST010000196.1 GCA_031287585.1 Planctomycetaceae bacterium
AGTATCTACGATACCGACGAGTCGAAGAAATTGCTCGAAGGCGTGATGGGAACGCATAAAATGCAGTTTGGCGTGAACACGATGAAAATCCGTGACGCGATAAGTTGGTCGAAAAACCATCTTGTCACGCCGGAGGAATACGTAGTCCGAAACGGCTCTCTGCTTTCCGAAGCGGTAAAAGATGTGTACCCGAAATATCAAGAAGAACTTTTGCGGGCGAACGCGGTTGACTTCGACGATATGCTTGTTCACGTTGTTTCGCTCTTACGTGATAAACCGAAAATCGCGGACGAACTCGCGGAGCGATACAAGTACATTCTCGTTGACGAATACCAAGACACAAACATCGCACAATACGCAATCGTCCGCATCATCGCCGAGCGGCATCACAACTTATCCGTCACCGGCGACCCCGACCAGTCGATTTATGGTTGGCGCGGAGCGGACATCGGAAACATACTCGGCTTCGAGAAAGACTTTCCCGTTGTCAAGGTCGTGAAACTAGAACAAAACTATCGCAGTACGCCGGAAATTCTATCAGTCGCGTCGCAACTAATCAAGAACAACAAAGCGCGAAAGTCGAAACGGCTATTCACCGAAAATGAATCGGGGCAGCGTGTCCGCCTGCTAACAGCCGACAACCAACGCGAAGAAGCCGAACTAATCGCGAATGAAATCGCGGCGGAGGTCGCGTCGGGCAGACGGCGTGCGTCTGACTATGCCGTGTTTTATAGGATGAACGCTCTATCGCGCAGCATCGAACGGGCGTTACGTGCGGCGAAAGTTCCGTTCAAACTTTTCCGCGCACTCGAATTTTTTAACCGCAAAGAAATCAAAGACCTAACCGCGTACTTGTGTTTACTCAACAACCCAAGCGACATAGTTTCGTTCACAAGAATCATCAACGAACCAGTTCGTGGTATTGGTCAAACGACAGTGAAGAAAATCGTGAACTACGCACGTGGCGAAGCGTTACCAATACTGGACGCAGCCCGCACGGTAGAAAATATACCGTTGATTTCGCCTCGTATACGCCGCGCTATCAAAGACTTCGTAACGATGATTGACGAACTGCGTGAATTGGCAAACGGTGAGTATCCGGTTGAAACGATACTGACAGAGGTGTTGAGGAAGACGAAGTACGAAGCGATGTTGGACGACGACGCAGCGGAGGAAGAAATTGAACGCAAGGCAAACGTGAAAGAGTTTATGGCGGAAGCATGCGAGTTTGACAAGCGACCATTGGAAGCGGGCGAGATGCCGCTCGACGCGTTTTTGGAGCGAATATCGTTGGTAAGTGACGCGGATGCTTATGAGGTGGACAACGATTGCGTGTCACTGATGACGTTCCACGCGGCGAAGGGATTGGAGTTTCCGGTAGTCTATATCATTGGGCTGGAAGACAACATACTGCCGCACGAACGTTCGGAAACGCCGAAGCAAATCGAGGAAGAACGCCGTTTGTTCTTCGTAGGAATAACAAGGGCGAGAGAAGCGTTGCGATTAAGTCACAGTAATATGCGAGACCAACACGGACGCAGTAGTTACACAATCAGCAGCCGTTTCCTGTTTGAACTGCCGCGGGAAGAAATGGAAGTACACGAAGGAGTACAGTCAGTAAATATAGCCGACGAAACATACGTAGTATACGAAGAAAAGCACAAAAAAAATCCAGACATCGCTCTCGAAACATTCGACGACCAACCAGATGACACCTACGATTGCATAGACGCAGAGTACGACGAAACCGGAAACCCAATAACAAAGAAACCAGAAAAACCGAAACGAGACCCGGTAAAATTCTCAATAATGACAGCCGCAGAATTGGAAAAGAAAATGCGAGCGTTGGAATGTTCGCGATAAAACAAAATATACCGTACACGATTGAAAATTGGTAACTGTTCACAGTAAAAGTATGTACCCTACTCAGCAAACATTGTAAAAACGGACGTGTTGTGGAATTATTGCTGTGATTAGTGAAACTACTAAAATTATGGGCGTTCCGCTGCTGTTTCCACAAATTTCGCGTATTACCCGTTCACCGCAACAAACATCTTATACGTCTTCGTGACGCTCTTACTGTACAACTGACATTCCACTTCTTGCCAACCTTGATTATGCGAAGCCCGTAAGTTCATACAAATTTTATCGCCTTTCAACTTCGGTCTGCTGTGACCTTTCTCGCGCCGCGGAGGTAAATCGAACAACTTCGCATCTTTTCTGATACGTGTAATTACGCAAATACTCTTCTCTTGGCTCAACGGAACAAGAACACTTTTCTTTGCGTAGCCGCTGTCAACGATTAACTCGATATGCTTGCCAAAGTCCGCAAAATACAGATTCAAACGCTTGCCGATTTACGGCAGATGATAAAAGACGTTGCGAAAATGTTGGGAAAGTTTTGCTGCCAAAATCCAAGCGGTGACGGTTCGGCGTTGCGCGTTGGCGAGAAGAATGCCGAGTGCGAGCAGTAGTAAGTAACGTTGACAAATCTGTGAAAGATTCATTGAAACGGACTTGATTACGTTTTGGAATTGCAATAAAATATTCTTCGGAAGTGGGGTTGGGGTGAAGGTCTGTTGTTTGTTTACATCTTATACAGAACTCCTACTTTGCAAGAGTAAAATTTGGAAAGTACAGGTAGTACAAAATGACAAAATTTATAGTTGGAAGTTTGATTTTTTCTTCAAAAAAAGAGGTTTTAAATCATTATAAAAACATTCTCAATGCCGCGATGTCAACAGCGTTTTCCGCTGGCGGCTTCTTGCCGCGACCATCGGCAAACAACTCGGACATTCGCTCAAGCAACTGCGACTCCCACTTCGCAACATTGACCGAATGGACTTTA
>JAITST010000377.1 GCA_031287585.1 Planctomycetaceae bacterium
GTGCTTCGCAAAAATCTTCATTGTTTTTGCCTTTCCCAGAGCAAAGGAATAATGTTCAAGAGGGAGTTAAGTATGACACGTGTTTCAGTATTGTAAAGGAGGGCGTACCACTAAATATCGAAAAAATGCGAAAATATTGAAAATATATTTTTCACCGTTTTTCCCAAACGATGACAAATGTAGTAAATACAGTCACGTCCACACTTCCCGGAATCCCCTAAGCGGGATTCCGTTCCTGTAGCCGGACAAAAACAAATAAGACTACATAAAATAATTACGCTAATACGCGGTAATATCTCGGAAATGACCTTGTTTTTTGTTGCGTTCATTATGTCACTTATTCCGGCAAATTCAACTTTTTTTATAACGTTTTCGTATCATCCGGAATAACGCAACGAGTATGAGTATGGTACCTGCAACAAAAAAAATCACACGTAAAACACCAAGAAACGGATATTTTGATTGTTCAACCTGACGCTCCCATTCTTCGGCAACTTTTTTCAGTTGTCGTTCGCTTGGAGGAATCGTTATAGATTTATCGGTATTTGCATTAGCGACAATTGTTGAAGGCGGCCATTCAGGAAACCAGTTCTTGAGGAGTTCAGATTCAAACCGACAAACCTCGTTTACCTCAAAATCATAATCAACTTTACCGATGACATTTTTTTTAGATGTCTGATGGAAACTTCCTTTTTGAGGATAACAGATTCCATCGAAAACACCTATTTTTTGAACATCGTAAATGATAGAGAAATCTTCTTTGGTACTACTTGTACCGTAACGTGTAGTGAGAAAATGCGGATATCCTGTTGTATGTAGTTCATATTTTATCTCACGACTCTCGTCATACCCTCCAAAGATATAAACTTTAACCCCATCACATGTCGCCTCTCTATCAAATTTTAATTTTATTTTGTCCAATATTTCATTTTTGATTTCAGTAGAAACGTCAAAAGCGAGCAATGAAATGCCAATTGTATTTATCCCCAAAAAAGTAGAAAATATGCGTCCCTGTTCTTCATCCCATATGTACCATGAATAAATTGAACCCTCACTCCAATTTCCTTCTGCCTCTGGTGAATATTTAAATGACCGTGATTCTTTCATATTAGTAGCCAGAAAACGATTTAAAATCCACTCTTTATCGTATTTATCCTCTATTTTTTGTGTCCAATATTTCCAAGACGGTCCTTGGGGCGGAAAATGTAGGCGAAACACCTCCTGTACATTTTTTATGTTTTCATCTTTCGTCTGTAAGTTAGATTTGAGAGCAAATTCTAACCCATCATAAGTTAAAATACGGTTCTCAATTCCACTTTCTATGTCTTTAATGCCCGGAATATTTTCACCAAACGAAATGTTTGAAATGAAAATAAAAAACAGCGTTATAATAACTCTTGTTCGTGACATTATTTCCCCAATATAGTATAAATTTTTTAATTTTTATAAAAGCCCCTTCATATTCTCAATATGGTTGAAAATTGCAACACTCACCCTTGTCTAATCATCGTTTTCCAAAATGCTGTTGAGAAAATCTAACAAAATGTCTTCATTTCCCGGTGTCGCAAATAAAAAATGAATAAACGTGTCCCGATAAGCAGGGATGAGAGACGGATGTTGCCTCTTATCACTGTCGGCTTTTTGCACTTCCGTTTGATTGGAAACTTTTAATTGTTTTTCACTCATTCATAGATTTTATCATTTCTCGCAGAACTTTTCAAGTGCATTTACCATAACGGTTGCATCTACGGTTTACAATGCTCATCACCGACATATCTATGATTAACCGTCTTCTAAAAACCTACAGCCAAACCCGCAAAATCCACATTCAAAGGGATGCCCTTACGGGGTAAAGATTTGCGTTGTTTCTTGACGACAAGTGTCACCCAATACGTTTTTTATGTTCCGCAATCAACATTTTGGGTTACGATTACATCGAGACACAAACAATTTTCAATCGTGTTCAGACAGAAAAAATTTGGACGAGTTATTCTTTGATGGATACTAATTCGTCCAAAGGTGTAAAAGCCAATCAAACACGCAGCGATTCTTTGGAGGATTCTACTTTTCATCTAATTGAGGTGGTGGCATTGGGGACGGATTATTTTGCGGTTGTTGTTTTGGTGTTGGAGGAATGCGTCCTCTTAATTTGCTGACAGCATACTCCCTGATTTTTCGTATGTCATCAGACGACAATGTATCAATTTTTCTCTTGATTTCTGCAACATCCGGATTGTCCTGTTCCAGCACTGGTTTGTACAAGTGCCAAACAACAGCAGCAACAAGGGCAAGAAAACAAACCAAAAGAAGTTTGTAGAACATATTGTTATTATTGGGTGGTGCTGGCGGTTTCGGTTTTCCACCGTCTGGTTTATTAACCGGCGATATGACTGTCGGTTCTGCTGGTTTTTCCCGTTCCGGTGGTTTTGGCTTTTGCTTGACAACAATGTCAATTTCGGCGTTTTGTTTCATTGACGTTTTTTCGATTTTCAAGTGAATACTCTCAATTCCATCCGATGGAATACCCGCGAACGCCGCTACGGATTTTTCAACGCACTCCGTACCGGTGAATGTTTTCTCACCCGTGAACGCCGATGGAATCCGGCAAAATTGCATCTCTTCCGTTAAAAGTGCTGGTTGAGGTTCAGGAACCGGCAACTCGGTCGAATGTTCCGCAATGCTGCGAAAAAGTATCGAATTGAAAATCGACGACAAATCTTGTTCCAGTGTTTCACTTGTTTTCATCCAAGCGGTGATGATAACATACCGCCCCGGTCTGCCGATTTTATCGTCTCCGCCGTTGAGAACTCGATAGACAACTGTCCAATCGCCCGTCGGCAAGCGAACAATACCGCCCCACAAATCGCAAGCGATTAAATCATTCGGATTTGGTGCTAAATGTTTCGCAGCAAAGTCGCCGTAATACTTGTTAAGCGGAGCGTTTTTTAATTCGCTGCTCAACCAAGTCCAGTATTGCCCGTCTTTGGCTGTCGCCGGGTCGTAAAGTGCGTAGTGAATTTTCATTGATTGTTTATATTCTGTTTTAATAGTTAAGTCTATGGCACTGACAATTTGGGTCTGCCACCTGCCTCGTCATGGTTCGGCAAATCTCCAACATACACTTCCACCCATTTACTTTCGCCCTTGTTGAAAAACACATCTTTATACATTGTCTTTCCTTGAACAGTGAAACTTACTCGAATATTCCCAGCTGCCCCTTCATTCCATACCGGAATATAGGCACAAGCAATGTGTTCCCAACAGTCGAAAATACCTTTGTTACACTTATATTCCCACGACCACTTTGTTTCATCATTCTGTATCAAAACCGGATATGGTCGTAGTGTCAGTTGCCGTTGATGTTCTGCTTCGATTGCTTCAATCACAAAGCGGCATACAATGACGATTACAATGACGATTACAATGTAGAGAAGACGAGTCGCAACTGGCTTAACGACATTGTTGAATAATGCCTCCGCAGTTTCTAAAGCATTCGCCCACCACTTCCGTCGTTCGTCTCCCTTTCGCGCTGCCTCAATTTCTTCTTGTAGTCGGGCGTTCTCTGCTTCGATATGTTGTATTTCTCCGACAACGGCGTTACCAATCCATTCGGCGAGGTCATCCAATCCAGCCGACGTAAAACCCCGCTTTGGAACTCTTTCTGTTTTGCCATCGGAGCGAGTGCGAATTTCCGTTTGGTTGATTGCCGCAACGAGAAACAATGCGATTTCTTTACATTGAATGTGACCGCTATAGAGATACGGTAATTCTTGTTGGAAAAATATATCAATACCGCCGTCCTCAAAACTGCCGTATTGTTGCGCAATCACAGGAGCATACAGGTCGTATTGTGTGAATACGACCGCTATTTGCCGCCGTTCGTTTTGCACGGACTCAAGAAATTCCTTGAGAACGGCTTGATTTTCGATTTTCCTGCCTACTTCAGCAACGCCGATAAAGTCGCCAAGATTGACGAGGACAATAAGGATGTCCGAATTATGAACGTATTCGACAAACTTTTTATCTTGTTCGGAAAGATTCGCAATATCTTTGTATCCTTCGTCGCTGTATAATTTCCGCAGGTCTTGACCAGCGGTATCAACTATCCGCATTTCGGAACTCTTGCCCTTATACTGAAACGTCCATTTGAGTTCAAACATCTGTCCTGCCGGAGTCGATGGAACCCATCTGCCGTTTTGTAATTCATTCCAAACGTACTCGATGTACTTCATCGTTTTCGCACCACGCGGATTGAGCAATAATCCGTCTGGAGTCGCGATACTGAACCGCTTGGCAAGAACGGCAGTCAATACGGTCTTACCAGAACCTTCGGTTCCGATGAGAGCAATTTGTGGTGTGTCCATTGTTGTTTATGGGGTAAGTGGTTATTATTGGGGTAATCGTTCCATTAATCGTTTTTTGAATTCATCGGCGGTATCAACCATTTGCCAACGAATCCAACTGTCGGGTCGCCAAAGCGATTGAAGGCGGTTATGCTGCTGTTCTAACTTGTCTTTATTTTCATCAAACCAAAATTTCAAATCATTGGCAATAGCAAGAATTGACTCTTGAATGGATTCCAACCGTCCCGATTCAACGGATAGCGATTTGATACGCTCTTCGACTGCCGGAATTCCTGCCTGTTCTAATAATTCCGTATCATCTGTCTTGCGTGCTTCATTACCAAGTTTGCCCGATGTAAAATGAAAACGGGGCATCCTACTGAACAGCGATACGAAACGTTTACGGAAGCGGTCTTTGTCTCGCTGCTCCCAATCATCACAACCTGTTACAATCACATCATCACAAATCGTTCCAAACATTTTGTCTTGAAAGTCTACCTCCCGCTTGCCGATGCCTTGTTCGCCGAGAACAACCCAAAAGACCTGTGAGACATTTTCTGTCAAATATATTTTGAGCGATTCTTCGTGTGAACCTTCGGCACCATCGACTTGGGCAGCACCGAAACCGGGCGTGTCGGCAATCACGAGACCATGCTGCAAGAGCGGTAAAGGAGCGTGAACGATAACACGCTGAATACTTCGGCTTTGTTCCGCACCGCTATCCGCGGCTAACGCCTGCAATCTTTCGTGAACGGCTTCGACACTTGAACAGTCCCAATGCGTACGGGAAAGTTTTTGAAAATAATGAACATCAACAGCAAACCCTTCCCCGTATTCAAACTCAATCGGAGCCGCAGTACACGGACCATTGCGGCGCGGCGCAAGTTCTTGTCCGAACAACGCATTGAGCAGCGTTGATTTACCAACATTTGTCAAACCGACAACAGCAACGATGTACTGTTTTGATACCGCTCTCAATCGGCGTTTGATTTCGGCGAGCATCAAACGTATTTCCTGCATAATGCTCTTAACCGGCGGAGCAATGCTATATGCTTCGCTTTCATTCACGAGCATTAAAAATTCGTCGAGGATATGTTGGAGTTGTTTAGGCATTGTATCGGATTGCGTTTTTAGTTATGTTGTGAACCATTCAACCGATTGTTTGATAAGTCTTTCAAACGTTTCCTTTTGCCGTTTCCACGTCGTTAAAACTTCTTCACTTGGGCGGTTATTACGGGCATCAGTCAATGAATTTTCTAATTCAGTAATCTGTTGGTCGAGCCGATGACGGAAATCATTGAGAATTGTCTCTCCCATTTTATGCAATGCAGGAATACGGTCTTCTTTGATTCCCTTGAAAACTTTCTCAATCTGTTCTTTTGCGGCGGATTCGAGTTTATCCTTTTGCTTCATTTTCGACAATCGCCATGCAAACGGTACCGCAAGAACGCCGACTCCGGCAATCGTCCAGCCGACTGGTCCGGCTAATGCACACCAAAACGGTGTGGCTAACATTGTTGGTGCGGCTACGGTTACACCTCCAGCGGCACTCGCCGCACCGCCTGCCAAAGAAAAACCTAAAGGCATACCTATCAAAAAAGTTGAAACTGCATCTGCGGCAACCCCCAATCCACCGATGATTGATGCGGTTGTTGCCGCGCCGCCTACTGCGGTAGCCGCTGCGGCAGAAGTCGCCGTCAGTGCTGCGGTATTTGTTGCGGCAATTGCCGCAGCCGTTGCTGAACCAGCATAGACAAGCCCGCCGCCAACAGCTGTTGCGGTAAGACCGCCGACGGTGCCGATTGCCGTTGTCATATTACCCTTCGCCGTAATCGACACTTTACCGGTCTCATCCAACGAAAGTGCCGGATAAGCTTCATTCAACTTTGTACAAGCATCACGAGTTTCCGCTTCAAACTTATCAGTAAGCGGATGCAGCGATTTTTCAAAAGATTCGTTGAGAAGCGTTGGTAATATTTTTGCCAGTTTTCCAACACCGAAAGAAGAAGTGCTGTTCAATTTCTCCACTAAATCCCCTTCGACATTTCGCTGCGCAATCGAAAGTTTGCTTTGGAAATCATTGACTTCGGTTGTCCATTTCGATTTGAAGTGGTGTTCGCTTGATGAACGTTGCGTTTCTACCTCTCGCTTTCGCTGCCGAAGTAGGGCAATTTCAGCGTCCAGTTCTTCGCCGGTTTTACTGGCGGATGAAACGGCGACTTCCAGTGAGCGGACTTCTGTTTCGATGAACGAATTGACTTTGCTCAAAAAACGTTGTCGAAGAATTTTGCCTTTGTTGTTCTGCAAAAATTGTCCGAGAGTATCAATCAATTCGGGAACGCCGCTGTTCGGCTTCCCTTGAAACGCTTGCTTTGCGCTGATTCGATGAAAAGATTCCGTCGTGATCCCGTTTGCCGCCAAAAGTTTCTGATTATGAGCGACAGCATCGGCAATGTCGGTTTCTTCGGCTTCGTCAATCTTGTTGATGACGAAAAAAATCTTGTTGATGTCCGCCGCTTTCACTGCTTTCAAAAGGTCGAGTTCATCCTGGTCAAGTGGCATCCTAGCCGTTACGATAAAAATGACGGCGTCGGCTTGTGGAATAAAAGCGTGCAGCAGAGCGTCATGATGTTCGTGAATCGAACCAGCACCCGGCGTATCAACGAGTTCAACTTGCGGCGGCAGGTTCGCAAATGGACCGCTAACTTCGAGCATGGCAACGTCCTTTTTGTTTTCTGGATTACTCTCTTCGGTGACGAATTCCCGAATGCGGGAATAAGGGATAGTTTCCGTGTGATTATCCTTGAACAAGACGGTTGTCCGCTCGCTTTGAGCAAAGCGAAAACGGGTAATAGCCGAGGAAGCGGGTAGTTTGTCGATAGGGGCAACTTCGTCATCGTTTCGACCAAGCAGCGCGTTGATGAGAGTGGATTTGCCCCGTTTTGCTTTACCGAGAACGGCAAGCGTGAAAACATTGGCTTGTAATGCCGTTTTGGCTTCGTCAATTTGAGCGGTAATATCGTCCCGCTTCCGTTCCCTCATAATTACGGAAAGTTGGTCTGCCCAATGGGTAAGGTCATCGAAATTCTGAATTGGCATTGCTTCCTCGTGAAAGGTTACGAGCAACGCAAGCAAGACCGCTATCAGAACAGGAGCGGTGCGTTCCAAAGAGGGTTTTCTTCCCCCGTTCCAATGGGGTGCGTCTTCATTTACTACGAAACAATAACGCTGAAGATAACCGTGTAGATATGCGCAAACGCTCCCCTACGGGAGACACGCAGTATTCATATCTACTATTGATTATCTTCACACGGCAAGCCGTTTGGAACGTGAAGTCAACCAATCCGTTTTACAACGGCTTTGGAATTGCTAACGTACTCTATTTTATTTTCTTCCAAATCACAACGATTCGGGCATTTATAATTTCAGCATTCCGATGCTGCATTTATCCAGAGCATCAAGAAAACTTCACCATTCTACCACTTTTTTGAAGAGACACAATCGGGGGTGTTAATAAAATTTTGATTTTGGGTGTGTAAACTTTAGTGGGGGATTTTGTTTTCAACTAAATGGCACAAAAAATGCCGTGTCCGAGTAACATAACAAAATAATGCCCCTAAATCCTTGTTAAGTCAACGTAAAACAATAAAACGCTCTTGACATAGCAATAGGCGACGGATGCGCTACTTACATTACCACTTAATAGATGTTGACAAAGAGTCCTTACCCCGTAGGGGTTAAACATGGATAACCCCGCGTGGAACGCGGGGTAGGTACACACA
>JAITST010000397.1 GCA_031287585.1 Planctomycetaceae bacterium
ATCTGCGCCGCAATATACTCAAAACAATGGAATTACTGTTGGAAAATATAAAAATACCACAATAAGCTTTACATACCCGTCCGCCAACGGTGGGAACATTGCTGTCCGGCTTGTTTGTCCCATTACGGCTCTTCGACTTGCTGGAATTGATGGACTACGACGTGGGACGAATCGCCAAACTGAAACAAATCGCCATGAAATGCTTACCAACAATGCGAAGAAAGATGTGATAATACTTTTGCCTACGGGGTAGGGATTTGTAGGCCCCCCCCGTCGGCTGAAGCCAACGACAATGTTGTTATTTATTACCGTCGGTTTTAACCGACGGAGACGGCCAAACCTTATTTAGAATTAGAGCGAGTAAAAATAAGGTAATGAGGTTATTTGTATGGGCGTACATTTGCTACTGATGTGTTTTTTGTAAAAATAAGGTTTTTTTGTTTTATAAATTCATTGTTGAGCAGGTTATACATTTTTCGTTTTTTTTCACAAGTAGTTGAGGATAGGTCATTTTTATCTATCCTTAACTAACAGTGAAAATCTCCCTGCATAGTATATGTGGTTGTTGTATCGCTTTACACTCTCAATTCTGCCGCTGCCGAATTTTTTATCACTGCTGAATAACGTTCGCGTATCGGATTCACTTGCTCGTCGATAAACTCGTCAACCTGTTCCGCCGAACGCCCTACGAAACGTTTCGGTTCTAACTCCGCTGCTACGTCTATTCCCGCAAACGCAGGGTCACGTTGTAAACGTTCTAACAGGTCGTTATCGCCGCCGTCTTGCTTCACCACCGTTGCCGCCGCTTGCGAGTGAACACGTATCCGCTCGTGTAACTCTTGCCTGTCGCCGCCTTTTTCTACCGCCGTCATCAGAATATTTTCTGTTGCCATAAACGGTAACTCCGCCCGCAGATCTTTCTCTACCACCTTCGGATAAACAACCATCCCGTCCGCGATATTCTGATACAAAATCAGAATCGCGTCAATTGCCAGAAACGATTGCGGCAAAGTCAGACGACGGTTCGCACTGTCGTCAAGCGTGCGTTCAAACCATTGCGTCGCGGCAGTCGCGGCGGTATTCGACGGCAGCGACATAACGAACCTCGCGAGCGAACACATCCGCTCACTACGCATCGGATTCCGTTTGTATGCCATCGCCGACGAACCGATTTGGTTTGTCTCAAACGGCTCTTCCATCTCCTTGCGGTGCGCGAGAATCCGCAAATCCGTAGCGAACTTGTGCGAACTCTGTGCAACGCCGGACAACGTTTCGACAACCTGCGAATCCATCTTACGCGGATAAGTTTGACCAGTTATCGCGAACGGCGACAAACCAATCTTTTCACAAAACCGTTGTTCAAGCCGTCGTACTTTCGTGTGGTCGCCGTCGAATAGTTTTAGAAAACTTGCTTGCGTACCGGTCGTCCCTTTGTTGCCGAGAGTACGAATCGACGCTATACGATGTTCGATTTCGGCGAGGTCGAGAACGAGGTCGTAAGCCCAAAGGCACGCACGCCGTCCGACAGTTGTCGGCTGCGCGGGCTGCAAGTGAGTGAACGACAAACACGGCAAATCGCGGTACTTGACGGCAAATCGTGCAAGGCGGTCAATGACAACGGCAACTTTATCACGCACAATTCCAAGTGCTTCGCGGAGCAACAAAGCGTCGGTGTTGTCGGTCACGAAACAACTCGTTGCGCCGAGATGAATGATACCGCGAGCGTTCGGGCAAATGTCGCCGTAAGTATGGACGTGAGCCATAACATCGTGCCGCAACTTCGCCTCATAACGCGCGGCGGTATCGAAGTCAATGTCGTCGATGTGCGATTTGAGTTCGGCGATTTGGGCGGCGGTAACAGGTAAACCAAGTTCCGCTTCAACTTCCGCGAGAGCAACCCAAAGCCGCCGCCAAGTGCTAAACTTCCGCTGCGGACCCCATAGCCGCAACATAGCGTCGGAAGCATAACGACCAATGAGCGGATTTTCGTAGTAAGACGGTGTGATATTTTGTGTTGTCATATTTTGTGTTGTGTGTGATACACTTATGATATTTATGAAGGCAACTTCTGAAAACTACTTTCGTTTAGCTGAAAACTACTTTCGTTTAGCAAGTTCCTAATTTTACGGGGTCTGCTGTTTTGAGTCAATAGGTTTTAGAAGATTGCTAAAATGAATTTATTAATCGACAACTTACGAATACTTGTGTTTCTCTACTTCAATGTATCGGTATCAATAATCAACGTGACTGGTCCACTATTCACCAACTCAACGTTCATCCCGGTTTGAAATTTTCCGGTTTGGACTTCTATATTTTGTTTACGGAGTTGTTCGACAAACGAAACGTAAAGTTGTTCGGCAATTTGCGGACTGGCGGCATCCGTAAAACTTGGTCGCCGTCCGCGCCGGCAATCCGCGTAAAGTGTGAACTGGCTCACGACGAGTATCGAGCCGCCGACATCGTTCAACGCCAGATTCATCTTGCCGTTAACGTCGTCGAATATACGCAGTCCTGCTATTTTAGCGGCTAGTATAGCGGCGGTCTCCGGCGTGTCGTCATGATAAACGCCGAGTAAAATGAGCAAACCGTGGCCGATTTCGCCCGTGATTGTTCCGTCACTGGCAAGCGTGACCTTCGCACTGTTGACACGTTGGATAACTGCCCGCATAATTGTATGAGTGTTAAATTGTTGTATCAATTCAAACCAAAATCATAAAATGCCAAAACCAAAAATCGCTATAACTATGGGTGATGTTTCGGGAATAGGACCTGAAATCATCGCTGCGGCGTGGTCTGAAATTTCACAACTTTGCGAACCAGTTGTACTCGGTCATCAGGTTATCATCGACCGCGCCCGCGAGTTACGGCACGTTACCGAACCGATAACCGCCGTGAACTGTATGAACGACGATATTATAAACGCTGAATGTTGCCGTGTCGATTCCCGCAGCGGTCACGGGGCGTTTCAAGCGTTGGTGCTTGGAATTGAGATGGCTCGCCGCGGCGATATCGCGGCACTCGTAACCGCCCCGCTCAATAAGGAATCGTTACATCTCGCCGGACATCATTATCCGGGGCATACCGAGATTCTCGCGGAACGTTGCAGCGTAACGCGGTTCAGTATGATGTTGTATCTCGCGGCGGGTGAGAACATTGCCGGTGCAAACGGATTGGCGGTAAATCACGTAACGTTACATACGTCAATGCGTGAGGCGATTGAACAGATAACAGTTGAATCAGTATTTGAAAAGTCGTTACTGATTCACGAGTTTATGCAGTCGCTAAACGTGCCGCAGCCGCGAATCGGTGTTTGCTCACTCAATCCGCATGCGGGCGAGGGCGGTTTGTTCGGACGTGAAGAAATCGAAATTATCGTACCAGCGATTGAAAAAGCAAGAGCCGCGGGACTGACGATTGAAGGAGCGTTGCCCGCCGATACAATTATGGTTCACGCAAAGAATGGTCATTACGACGCGGTTGTAGCAATGTTTCACGACCAAGGGCATATAGCGTTAAAACTGTTAGGTATGTACCGTGCGGTAAACATAACGCTCGGACTGCCAATAATACGAACAAGCGTAGCACACGGCACAGCGTTCGACAAAGCGTGGCAAGGAGTCGCGGACTACCGAAGTCTGGTAGCGGCGGTGAAGGTTGCGGTAGAGATGAGTCAGCAACGCAAGAAATAAAAAACCCCGGACCAAATGTAAAATCCGGGGCCAATTTAGGAGGTATTTGCAGTATAACAAATATAAATTCAAATAAAACAAGGGAACAAAAAAAGTTCCTGACGCAAACCCTCGTTCAACTGTAAGACACCATTCTACCACGAGTTTCCAAATAAATCAAGGTGCTAAATGAAAAAAATCGGTAATTTTTTCGGAAATTATGAATTGCGTCACAATGTTTCCATTCGTTTGTGAGCGTGGCGGAAATCACAACTTCTCCAACTCACCTTTTTCATCTCCCGCTGGCTCGTCCGATTGGTCTGTTATTGGCTGTTCTCCTCTGTCTATTAGTATGAACGGACTCCAGAAGAACGGGTGACTTGCCATTATTTGGGGGTCTCCATCTATTTTCAGTCTTGGTTCTTCTTTCACTACTAAGTTTTCAGTCGCAACACGCATTACCGCTTTGTACCACGCTTCAGCGGCAGAACTTTCGTGGTATCCTTTTAGGAACTCTCCAACCAAATCTAATGACGCTCGTCCGCCCGTTCGCCAGCGGCTCATTAGTATCGTTTGCGCACCGCACGCTTCTAACGTCATTGCCGACACAAACAACTCGTCACCATTCGCCAACAACTTCGAGTTGCTCGGATTAACCCTCAACGCCGTTTCCGCTGGCGTGTGAAACGCGGGCATTACCAGCAATCTTGGTCCGCCCCACGGAAGTTGCAGCCACGATGATACCGTATTCTGTCCCTTCCGTTTATCCGACGTGAACGGCGACCAGTCCAACGCACCCGCTTTCGGAAGCGGCACATCGTCCAGCACTAACAGTTGCTTAACCTGCGTCGCATACGTCTCCACATTCGCCGGAATAGGGAAATAGCGTTCGTCCTTCGAGTCAGTCGGCAATAGCGCAACACGCGTCACGCTTTGCTTGATATAACGGTCAATCGCATCCAGTTCCGCTTGCCCGTCTTCTTTCCGTGTCCAAATTTTCCCTTGTACTACCGTTGTCTCAACAGACTTAGCGCGTCCGCGTTTTTGCGGAACACCAAGCACTGCCGTCGGAGCGTAACGCATCGTTATCGGTGTTGACGCTGCCGAAATGAACGGTCGCAAATCGTTACCAACCTGCACACACATCGCCTCAAACGGAACGTACCACAGAATCCCTGTCGGTACAATCACCAATTCCGAAAAGTTTGCCTGACGGTCTCTGCCAATCAGCCGTGACAACAGTTCGTTACCCGCCGTTTTCCATTTCGTATCGTCAAGATTTTTCAACGTCAAAACCTGATTCGCATTCGATTCTTTGTTACCAAGCGATTCGAGAAAATTCGTTACCAACTTACGCAACGTCGGCGCACGCGGGTCACTACTCGACACCACCCACATCTGTAACTCGTTTTTGTCAAGCAGAAAACCGTACAATTCGCCCAGTGCGTCGAAGAAAACCAACATACTCGTTTTCTCCGGCAACGCCGCGCGAATATCTTCAAGTTTCATCGGCACTGGAAAAACATTCGGTGTCGAAATCCGCGACAACGCAATCGGTGCGAGCATCGCTTCCTGCATCACGCTAATCTTGTACATCTCTTCGAGCAACGCCCGTTGTTCGTCCGCTTGCTCCTTCACTTTTGGCACAACAGGTATCGCAAGCAACTTTCGTTTTATATCAGCAATCCGTTCTGAAAGTTTCGCGAACTGCGCGAAGTCAATCGACAAACTTTGCCGCTCTACCAACATTGCGGGCGGTATATCAGACGGATTCCCCTCGAACAACATACGTAACGACATCATTCTCGGACCCAACGGCAGCGCGGAATAAAAGCGTTGATAACGCGCGTTCTCCGCAATTTCAAATGCCTTCTCTTTATCACCGCGTTCACGCGCGATAAAGAACCAATGTTCATACGCCGCGTTTTGAGAATACATCGTTGCCGCCATTGCCTCCATCGGACGTAACAACCAGTCAAGGGTTGTCGGCGGCGATAGTAAACGCTCAAAGATTTCACCAGCAGCACGGATAGTCAACGCGCTACGTGTCGTTATCTGGTCTGACTTTATTCTTATATTTAACTCGTTCAGTTGATTGAGCCAGAGCGAACTGCGTGACATAAACTGCATCGCGTCGCCGAAGAGTTGATGACCTTGTTCGAGTAACGCTGCCTTACCGGTTTGATACGCAAGTTTGTAGTTCGCCATCGCTGTAAGATAATGGTAACGCGCGGCAATCCACGAAACGGCGAGCGAACTTTTTTCAACTTGACGGTCGATACTTTTGAGTAGTGATGCCGCATCGTTCACGTCGCCGTGAGTCAACGTTTGTTCAGCCGTTTCGAGTACGAGCGACGTTATGACGTAATTACTTTTGTAACGTGCCTGACGAGCGGCAGTCAATGCAAGTCCGATTGGCAGACACGGTTTCGATTTATCAACAAGACGGTATGCGTTCGCCATCATAACGAATGCTTCGCCCATCAACAGTTGGTCGTCATTAACCATCGCCGATACGCTTGCCTCGAAAAACGAGTCATACGCGACATCGCCCTTACCTTGCAGCAACGCGATTTTTCCGAGTTCAAACAACGCGAGCGGAGTAAGTTGGTGGTCGTAACGTCCTTCCATAACCAGTCCTGTTTTCAATGCAGTTTCGGCATCTTTGTACTGTTCGGTCGCCGAAAGTGCGAGTCCGTAAAGTACGTCAACCCAACTTCCGGTGATGTCGTTCGGACGGCACGGTCGCCCGCCCAACACTTTCACCAACTCGGCGTTGAGCGGGTCGTATCGCGATAGTGTACCGAGAATCTCACCGCGCCGCCGTATCGCCATTGCGAGCGAACGAACGATTTCGCCCGCGTGAATTGTAACCATCGTGTTGTTCGGTTGGATAAGCAAAGTTCCGCCGATATTGTCCATACGGTCGCTTGTCTGGGTAATCGTGAATCCGTTTTTCGCGAAACTGCCGATTGGATTGGTACGAGCGGACTTTCCCCACGAAACGGCGGGACGCGGCATAGATTGTATCGCGCCGCCGGAGTACGAAACGTGAACCAGCCAGTCACTGTATTTCAGATAGATGAGGAGCGAATCGCTGAACGCTTTCATAGCACGATTCAAGTCACCTTTCTGATAATAACACTCACCGATTTGTGCGTTGTAACATATCGAATCGAGCCAAAGATTCTGTTCAAGCATCTTTACACTACCGCGTAAATCAACGTTCAAAGAATCAAGTGCTTCGTCAAAATCGCCGTTCTTCATAATGTTAAGAGAACGGTCAAAGTAAACTGGATTAGGCACAACACGAAGAACCTGCTGACAATAACCAGTTTCAACAAACAAAGCAAAACCGGCAACAATCGCAAGCCAGCATACATTAAGTAAACGTTTCATAGTTTCGACTCCCACAAATCTAAAACACAAATTCTAAAAATTAAAATTTACCGCTTTCAATTTCGCCGGTCATACTGTAAAAAGTAACTTCCGCGCCGGCGATATAAAACACAACAAACGTTGGATTTTTGCAAGTCTGGTAAATGTTAGCCAATACAGGCAAATCATCAAACGCTTTACGTTTGACATCCATATTATTCTCAAACACGGCATTCCCGCTCAAACGAACCACTCATTATCAGACGAGGTAGTGCTGATTTCAATACGGGGATTAGATTGAATTTGACGGTAAACATCTTTGGTATTAGCAGTACCAAAATAAAGCCGACCATTATATTCGATAACCAACCCAAAAGGACGAACACGCGGCACATTGCCATCCAAAGTAGCAAGATAAAAAGCAGGATTGTCTTTCAGAAATTGATAAGTTCTCCTGAGCATAATAAAACCCTTTCAAAACAAGTGTAAGAAAAAAACGTAACGCCAGAGCAATATCATAAAACAATCCGAACAAGTTGTCAAGTAAGCGCGGGAATTACAGAAAATGTTTTTGTTCATTCGGGTGCATAAAAATTTGGCGGGGTTTTGTT
>JAITST010000400.1 GCA_031287585.1 Planctomycetaceae bacterium
AGACCGAGCCGCCGGTAAATTTAACACTGTGCGTTATTCACATTACATCTTGCGTGTTCGCTCGACGAATCCCACCCCTGCCGCTTACCCAACAAAAGCGTCGTCTAACTACGTGCCACTCAAACAATTCTCACGGTAAGTTCCTCTCAACTTACAAGCCAAACCAAACCTCGTGGCGATACCGGAGGCACGAAAGCACTGTATTCTTCGTGCTTTCGTGGTGAAAAATTAGCGTGAACGCTTACCGTTAGTCTTTTTCCGTTTTGTGTACAATCAAATACTATAATCACTTATTCGTTGTTGCGTGTCTTTGTCCAGAATATCTTGTAGTGTTATGTTATCAAGGTAGTTATTGATCGCTTTTGCCAGTCCGCGCCAGACATCTACCGTCATATCTACCCTCTGACGTTTAGTTTTTTGTGATTGCGGTTCCGCACTGCCTGACAGTATCATTTCGCCTTCCGTTATTCGTAAAATTTCTCCTACCGTACACTTGTCGGCGGGCTTTGCCAGACGGCAGCCGCCTTGTGCGCCGCGGATAGTTTGCAGCAAGTTCGCGCGATTTAGTATTGATACAATCTGTTCGAGATACTTGTGCGAAATATCCTGACGAGCCGCGACATCCTTCAATGTCACAATCCCGTCGCCCTGATGCTCCGCGAGGTCTAACATCATACGTAACGCATAACGTCCTTTTGTTGATACATTCATTTTATCCTCCTACCCACAACCGGCGTAGAGACACACAAACGTATGTCTCTACTTCCAATACAGACGCACTTGCATCAATGCGTCTGTACCTCCACACCAACGCTACTATTCAGAAAACAACGCCGTTGACAAGTAACGTTCGCCGGTATCCGGCAATATGACAACAATCGTCTTGCCGCTGTTCTCCTCGCGTTTCGCGAGTTCTGTCGCAGCCCACGCCGCGGCACCTGACGAAATACCAACTAACAAACCGTCTGTCAACGCTAACGTTCTGCCGGTCTTGAACGCGTCTTCGTTTTCTACCGTTATGATTTCGTCATAAACTGACGTGTTCAAAACTTTCGGTACAAAGCCCGCACCAATACCTTGAATCTTGTGCGGTCCGGGTGTGTTCTTCGACAACACCGGCGAACCAGCGGGTTCAACCGCTACAACTTTAATATTCGGATTCTTCTCTTTCAAAAAACCGCCCGCACCGGTTATCGTTCCGCCGGTACCGACACCACTGACAAGGAAGTCAATTTTGCCGTCGGTATCTTTCCATATTTCGGGACCGGTTGTCTTTTTGTGAATTGCCGGATTAGCCGGATTGTCGAACTGCGCGGGAATGAACGCTCCCTTTGTCGAGTCACGCAATTCCTCCGCCTTCGCTATCGCGCCCTTCATACCTTTCGCACCTTCGGTCAATACGATTTCAGCACCGTATGCCTTGAGCAAGTTGCGACGCTCCACACTCATCGTTTCGGGCATCGTCAGTATGATTTTGTAACCGCGTGACGCAGCAACTGCCGCAAGACCGATACCGGTGTTACCGCTCGTCGGCTCAATAATAACCGAACCCGGTTTCAGTGCGCCGCTCTTTTCCGCGTCGTCAATCATAGCGACCGCGATACGGTCTTTGACACTGCCCGCCGGATTGAAATACTCCAACTTCGCTAAAATCGTCGCCTTCAAATTGTTCTTTGCGGAATAGTTGGTAAGTTCGAGAAGCGGTGTGTTACCCACAAGGTCAGTGATTTTCTTGAAAACTGTCATTAAAAACTCCTTCGTTAAAGGTTGTTAAAACAAAATGGTTGAACAGTAAAACTGCTCACAAAAAGCAAACATCTAAAATCCTATATGTTTACTGTGAATTAGTATAACAGCCGTACAGATTTTGTCAATAGCGGTTTGGGGAATTTTTTGAATTTCTCCTCACCGTCACATCACCGATAATCGGAAAATCTTTTCTATTTTTCGCAGTTAAAATAATCGTTAAATCTGTTTTTGCCGATAACCGCTGACCGTTTTGTAGCGGAATATTATTTTTAATTTTACTTGTTTTCCTAACTTACCAGTTTTATAGAAATGTCTTACGGCTTATACGTTTCAGCGGAAGGGGCTCACGCTCAAGAATACCGGATGCGGACTATCGCCAACAATATCGCGAATGTCGAGACACCCGGCTTCAAACGTGAACTTGCGTTGCAGATGGCTCGCGCGACCGAGCGGCAGGATTTGCTCGACGACTATATGGGCAGCGGTTCGTACAACGACCTTTCCGGCGGCTGTTTAACCATCGGAACTCATACCGCGTTCAACAACGGTACTATCAAACAAACCAATCAGCCCTTTGACATCGCTGTCGAAGGTAACGCTTGGTTTCGTGTTCGCGACAAGAGTAACGGCGAAGAATTTTTGACTCGTGCTGGTAACTTCGGTATTCACGTTGACCGTGACGGCGGACAGGCGACGCTTGTTACCGAACAAGGTCAGAGCCGGTTTGTTGTGTTGACTACCGAAGGCGAACCGCTTGTGATTCCAGACCCAAACGATGTCACCATACACTTCACCGACGACGGGCGGTTGATGAGCGAAGGCAACGACCCAGCCGGACAAGGCGGAATGGAACTCGCCAGTTTGGCGTTAGTCGAACCTGATAACTTACGGGCGTTAGTCAAAGTCGGCGAAACGATGTTCCGCAACGAAGCCGGTTTTCGCGACCTAACACAAATCGAACGTCAGCAACTCAGACCAGGTCACATCGAAATGTCGAACACGTCACCAGCGTTCGAGATTTCGGAAATGATTGTCACGCAACGTACTCTCGAAGCAAACGTCAAGATGATGCACGTTCAAGACGAAGCATCGGGCGGACTGATAAGCAAAGTGTTAAGCGTTTAGGAATTTTTGATTTGAAATATTGGATACGAAAAAAAACTTCCACCCTTTTTACTACTGATTACAACTATGCCATTTCAAACGATATACACATCCGGTACCGGAATGTTGGGTATGGAAAAAAAACTCAACGTTATTTCCAACAATCTAGCCAATATGGAAACTACCGGATTCAAGAAGCAGCGTTGCAACTTTGAAGACCTGTTTTACGACAACCTGAAATATCCGGGTTCGCAAGACGTGAACAACGAGTTCGCGGCAACTGGTATCGCGGTTGGTGTCGGAACACGTGTCACGAGTATTCAAACCGACTTCACGCAGGGTTCGCTCAAAGAGACGGAACGTCCGCTTGATGTGGCGATAGCGGGTGAAGGATTTTTCCGCGTGATTGACCCGAACAGCGGTAACATAATGTACACGCGGGCGGGTAATATGTCAATCAATTCAAACGGCGCGTTTGTTATGGGCAGCGGTCATACCGGTCGGCTAGTTGACCCCGAAGTCACTGTTCCGCCGGAATCAATTCACATCGACATTCGCGAAGACGGTACGGTTTGGTACAAGACGCAGGAAGAGATGCCGTTGCAACAAGCGGGACAGTTTCAGTTGACAACATTCATCAATCCCGAAGGTTTGTTGCGTCTCGGTGAAAATCTGTTTCAGGAAACAGATTCCTCTGGCGCACCGAACGACGTAAACCCGATGGAAAACGGCGGCGGTAAGATAATGCAAAAGATGGTGGAGATGTCAAACGTTTCGCCGGTGAACGAGTTGATTGATATGATAACATCACAACGTGCTTATGAATTGAACAGTAAATCAACACAAACCGGCGACCAGTTGTTGCAGACGGTTATCAGTATCAAGAGGTAGTATATGCGTTTTACATCACTCATCATTACATTATTACTCGCGTCGATTTCCGCCGCCGCGGAAATACGCTTCGTACCGTGGCGAGTCACGGTGACAAACGAAGTCGTCTTTCTCGGCGACATCGCGGAAATCGAACCGGCGAATGACGACGACCTCGAATCGTTGAGCCGCGTTATACTCTTCGCGTCACCGGAAGCCGGT
>JAITST010000469.1 GCA_031287585.1 Planctomycetaceae bacterium
AACGTCTATTTCTGAATTTGGGCGAGGTAGAAGTTATGGCAAAAATCAGATTGAACGGAAAAGAAGTCGGCACAAGATGGCACGCCCCGTACCAAGTAGAAATAACGGACGAGGTGGTCGAAGGTGAGAATAAATTAGAGGTTGAAGTAGCCAATCTCTGGTGTAACCGCCTGATAGGAGATGCCAACCAACCGGAAAACAAACGGCTAACTTGGTCAACATGGAAAAACCCATATCCGGCAAACTCGCCGCTGTATCCATCAGGGCTAATAGGTCCAGTCCAAATCCTGACAGAAAATAAGGATAGACGTTGAAGGATGTTCTTAATTTTACAAGGTTTGCAGTTTTGAGACGGTAAGGTTTTTATACCGAACACGATTGAATGATTGGTAAACGTTCAAGATACACACACCATCTCCGTCGGTTAAGACCGACGGAGATGGTGCGTGTAAATCTGCGTTGCCCCTTCTGGGCGTATGATGTTTGGTGGTGCGTAATAAAACAGACGTGGTAAAAAATAATACAGCGTTCGGTGAATACTTCTTGTTGCCGGAAATGTGGATTTGATATAACTGTCGTATTATCAATATATTACAACTTTTCGTAGCGAATGGCACTGCGATTGCGTTAAGTCGTATAGTTTTCACTGGTTAAGCAAAAGTTACGAAGTGTTAGTGAGTAGAGGTACTATTGTTCAGTCTCTACGTGTCCTCACTTCACTTCGTGCTTTTGTTTTTTAACGCAAAAATCACACCACCTTCTCACACGGCGCAGGCGGTCGTGAATATGTCGGTACTATCGCGAAGATGTTGTCGTGTTCGGTTTTTGTCATTGCTAGTTTTCCAACGTTTACTGCTGTTGGTTGCCAACACGATGGGGCTGTTATCGGTTGGTCGGCTGGCGGTTTTTCTTTTTGTTTTATCAGCAACGGCGACGCTAACGGAATTTTTTGTTCTCTGATTGTGTTACAGAAATCTGTGAACTTGATTAGTTGTCGTTCGCTTGATGGTTGTGGTACGTTGTTTTTGTTATCAAACTCGTAGATTTGCGCAACAACATCGCCGCGTTGAGCATCTATTGCCGCCGCCACCTTTTTCGTCTGCGGGAACATTGTGAACGTTCCGAATGCTAACGTTTCCAACGTGTCAACTCCGACAATTTCCGCACCTACCGCATACGCAAACATCTTCGCGGTGACAATTCCAACACGTAATCCGGTGAACGAACCGGGACCAGTTGCTACCGCAATCGTGTTTATGTCGTGCGGTTTGATTCCGATACTATTGAGCATAGCGTTAATCGCGGGACACAACGTTTTCGCACTGCGTTCGGACGAGGCGAGATCGAGCGCCGAGAGCAATTCGCCGTTTTGAAAAATTGCAATAGAGCCTGATTTGTCAATGGTTTCGATTGATAATAGCATTTTGAGTTGTTTTTTTTTTGTAAATGTTCACGCATATTTTTTGTTGCGGCGGGATGAATGTTTTACTTAAAAAACTACAACCCCAGCACATCTTCCATACTGTACAACGCGGGCGGTTTTCCGTGTAGGTACTTCGCCGCTATCAACGCTCCCAGCGCGTAACAGTCGCGGTTCGATGCTTTTACTGTCAGTTCCAGCGTTTCACCCAACATCCCGAACACGATTGTATGTTCACCAACATTGTCACCGCAACGTATCGCGTGATAACCGATTTCGTTGTGTGGACGTTCGCCTACTTTACCGTCGCGACCGTGCCGCTGCGTCGATTGTCCCATCACCGCCGTGATTTTCTCCCCGAACTTCAACGCCGTCCCGCTTGGCGCGTCAACTTTATAACGATGATGACGCTCAATAATTTCAACATCCGCGTCCGAACCACGCAACGCCTCCGCCGCGATTTGCGACAGTTTCATCGTCAGTATAACCGCCTGACTCATACTCGGCGACCACAAAACCGGAATCAGTTTCGCAGAATCTTTCACACGTTGCTGCTGTTCCGGTGACAAGCCCGTTGTCGCGAGAACGAGCGGGATATGTTTCTCAACGCACAATGTTATAACGTTATCAACTGCCGTTGGTGACGAGAAGTCGATGACCGCGTCAGCATCGCAGGCGAGCGTGTCGGCAATCACAATGTTAATTTTACCGATACCGGCGACATCGCCCGCATCGTAACCCAGACGCGGGTGCGAATCTGCCTCAATCGCGGCGACAATTTTAAGTTCGCTGTCATTGCAACCCAGAGCAACTAACCGCTGCCCCATCCGCCCCGCCGCACCGTGTATCGCTATACGAATTGGTTTTGTTTTGTTCATTGGGATTTTGTTTTTTGTTAGAAAATGTTAAAATGGTGGTTGTGGTGTTCCTACAAATACAAATCAGTTTAACACACATAAATCATTTTGACAATAACGTCATAACAAATGTACATAACAACATATACGCTCGGTTGCAAAGTCAATCGTTATGAGACCGAGTATCTTGCGGCTGCTCTTTCGCGGCTCGGTTATACAGAAACTCCGGTTGGTGAAAGTGCCGACCTTGTGATTGTCAACACTTGTACTGTCACGACAACGAGTGACGCGAAGAGCCGAAAGGCGATTCGTCATCTTGCCGCACAGCATCCGCACGCCGAAATTGTCGTTATGGGTTGTTACGCGACGGCAAACAGTGAGCAAGTTGCGGCAGAACCAAACGTGTCGGAAGTTATTGTTGACAAACAGGATATACCGGAATTTCTCCGGCGGCGCGGGTTGCTTGTGCCGCCGCGGGGTATTGACAGTTTCGGCGAACGGCATCGGGCGTTTTTGAAGGTGCAGGACGGTTGTAATTGCCGTTGCGCGTATTGTATTATTCCGACAGTGCGACCGAATTTGTCGAGCCGTCCGCTTGACGATATCGTTGACGAAGTACGGACATTGGTTGCGAACGGTTTTCGCGAAATCGTTCTCACGGGAATCCATCTCGGACTCTATAACGATTCGTCAAAACGGTTGCACGATGTTGTCGGGCGTATCGTTAAAATTGATACGGAATTTCGCTTACGTTTGTCAAGTATCGAAATCGGTGAGGTTGACGATACACTTCTCGGTTTGATGAATGAGTATCCGAACAAAATTTGCAGCCATTTTCATCTGCCGCTGCAAAGCGGTTCGGACGCGGTTCTGCGGGAGATGCGGCGAACGTATTCGGTTGCGGCGTTTGTCGAACGTTGTAAAACGATAAAACGTTTGCTGCCGAATATCGCGTTGACAACGGACGTAATTGTAGGTTTTCCAAACGAGAGCGACATTGATTTTCACGCAAGTTGTAATACGGTGAGGGCAATCGGTTTTTCAAAGGTACACGTGTTCAGATACAGTTCGCGGCAAGGAACGGTAGCGGCGGGTTTGCCAAAACAAATCCCGCAACCAATCCGTCAACAGCGTTCGTCCGAACTAACAAAAATCGCCAACCAATTACGTAACGAATACGCTCAATCGCAAATAGGCAAACGAGTACAAGTCCTGCTGGAAGGGCAACCGCCGCTGGACCCCGGCACGGTAGAAGGAACTGCCGACAACTATCTACCGGCAAGATTAATAAGGCAATCAAGTACGATAGGGCAACTGGTTGACGCGATCGTTACAAAAGTTGACGGAGAATTATTGTACGCGGTGTAGATATGTTTTGTATTTTACTCAAACTGTAAATGAAACTCACTTACAGTTTGAGTACATTGGTCCCGCGCTTGCGCAGCGTTTTCATTTATTTTTCCAAATTAAAATCAAACGTATTGCTACCCGATTTTACGGTTGCGGTAAAACCTGATGTTGCCGCTTGAGCGTACTTTTCTGGAATCACCGAAACTGGTTTAGTTTCTTCGTGAACAACACCGTCGCCATCGGTAGTTTTCTTACCGGTTTTTTTCAGTTCAGTTTTTGTGACTGTAACGGTATAATCGCCAGGAGTTGTACCAGCACCGAAATTACCGAGAATTGTTTGGAGTACATAAACTCCTTTTTCGTCGGTCTCACCAACCGCGGGATTACCTTGCCCGTCAGTGACAGGCGAGAAAATGACAGTTGCACCCGCTAGCGGCGAGCCGTCGTAAGTCACTGTACCTGTGACCCCATTGGTTTTAATTTTGCCGTCTGAACAACCCGCTATGATAACGGCAACAAAAAGAAACGAAACGATAAGAAAAATTTTCTTTGTCATAATTTTTTAGTGTGTAAAAGTGAAAAAAATGTAAGGGCGAAAACACTTCGCCCCTACGGAAAATCAAATTAAAAATATCGACTTACAATGATTTTGATTCATTACCTTGCGGTGTTGCCATTGCTCCCCAAACGCCGTGAGTTGACGCACCTTTCCATTGATGACCTTCACCGGTGTTGTCAGGTGCGCCAAGAACCAAGTCTATTCTACCGCAGTCAACAGTTTCCGAGACGAATTTAATCGAACCGTCGCACATACCAACGGTAACACCGCCGGAGTGAGAACTTGATGCCGATATTGCACTACAATCACTGTCGTCAGTATTTTTTATGCAAGACGGCGAGTTTGGCGGTAACGCTGCATGAAAACCTGTCATTATGGTACGGGAATCACTCCAACGATTTCCCTTACCATTACCGGTATAAACGTTAGTCGTACCTGTGAATTGTCCGTTAGAACCTCTAACGTTCAAACAGTTAATCGCCGGTTTACCGTGAATGTCAACATCTGCGGCTACACCTCTTTTATACATTCGTGTCTGACCGTGTGGTTCGTCAGCAACACATTCACTAATAAACATTGTATTGCTGGTTCCATCTGTTAAACTCGATAATGACACTTCACCGAATCGCCCTTGGCGTGCAATACCTCGTAATGTATTATTTTCTCCCCAATTATCACCAATCATATAATCTCCGCGGCAAAAATGATAATTTGTTTGACCGTGTTTGCCGCTCTTTTCTTTACGCAAAATATTACCGTCAGACGGGCAAAGGAAGTATGGTATAACTGTGCAGAACGGATTTGTCAAACCGTCCACCATCGTCGTACCGGAAGCACTATGCCCGGACGCGATGTTGGCTTCCCAACCACCGCTGATCGGGTAAACGGCGGAACTGATGTACCCCATTATTCGCGAATGAAGTGCGGTTTGTTCGATGAACGGAAGTAGAGATGTAAACGCGCTGTAACGGTCAACACCATCATAGCGTGTGCCAATTGCACCAGACGGTCCGCAACAATCACCGTTTTGTGCAGGTCCGCCAGCCGGATGCATATCCATAAACAACGCATCTTGACCGTTGTTAGGAATACGACCGCTATTGATGTCAATGAAACTATGAAGCGATAACGCAACTTGCTTTGCTTGGTTGGAACACTGCATCCTACGCGCCGCC
>JAITST010000470.1 GCA_031287585.1 Planctomycetaceae bacterium
AATTATGGTATTCGTTGGAATGTCAAAGGAACCATTTACAATGTTGTTGTATGTTGCATTCCGTATTTTGGCAACAGATCTGGCGAGAAAAAATTGCGTCTCTACCATTGTGCAGGGAATTTCTTGCTTATTGTCGGGAACAATAAGACCGCCCTTTGTACCACCGCCGGGGCCAATACATATTATCCGGTCAGAAACTTTCCGTAAAAAACCATTGTGTTCAATTAATAGTACCGTATTGTTACGGCATTTCAATTCAGAAATAACATTTTCTATTGTATTCCATTCAGACGGATGCAAACCAGACGTTGGCTCGTCTAAAACATACAGAAAATTTGTGAAATGTGAAGTAACGGCTTTTGCTAAACGAAGTCTTTGTAGTTCGCCACCCGAAAGACTCGGAATGGAGCGGTTCAGATGAAGATAATTTAAATTCAAACGAACCAACGACTCAAAAAACCGTATTATTTTCTTAAAAGGTCTTGCCTCTTCCGGTTTGTTTTTCCAAGATTTTTCGTTTTTTCGAATCCAATCAAGAAGAACATCTATCTCCATAAGATAAAGTTCGCCGATATTTTTTCCGTAGAGCCGATGTTGCAATACATCAGAAGAAAAACGGCTGCCCTTACAATGGCAACAAACCGAGTGACCAAAGTATTTTAGGCGATGTTTTGGGAGCTTGTCTTTATCGAATTGCTGTTGCAATTCCAAAACAGGTCCTCGATAGGGTGCCGTTTTGGTGTGCTTACGACCATTGCAACGAAAATTGATTTTATATTTTGCTGCCGATTCAGAATTAAGAATAATGTCCTGTTGTTTCGACGAAAGTGCTTGAAATTTTTGTGCCGGATTTATCCCCTGTTCTGTACAGAATAACAAAAGCGATTGTTTGTAGTATTCACTTTGCGATATGTGCCATGTTCGAAATGGTACATCAATAATTTTACAATCGAAGTCCACGATTGCCAATAAATCGGGTGAAAGGTTAACGCCAGTACCGCAACACGCTTCGCACCAAGTATTACGAGTGTTGAATTGAAAAAGTATTTTTGAAACACTATTCACAACAGAAAATAACTCCTTAAAATGTATGTCTAAATTAAAGTAAGTTGCAATCGTGGATCGCGGATTTCGGTTATAATTTTCCTGTTGAAGGCACACGCTTGGGAGGATATTATCGTAATCTATGATGGTGTATGTCGAAATATCCTCTCGAACATTACATAATTGAAAAAATTCGTCTTCACTAATTTTATGAATCGTATCTATTACAATAGACGATTTACCGCTTCCGCTAGGACCGGAAAAAAAAACAACTTGTCCCAGTTCTACTTCAATGTCAACGTTACGAACATTATTTGTAGTAATTCCGTGATACTGCATTTTCATAATCATTACCGTCCTTTCCCGTTTGCTTTTTATGTTTTATTTGCATTGTCGTAAAGGTCCCAAACAAGCCATTCGAGAGTTTTTTGGGCGTGAATACAAAAACGCTTGTCAAGGTCGAATATTGACCCTTTAGTACGGTCAGCATTCATCGGGCAACCGCCCCCACAAATTCCTAGAGCATCACAATCTTGGCATTTGTCCATGCGTAATGGGGTACGTTCTGCCCATTCGAGAAAAACCGGATTTGCGGACGGTATGAAATGAACATCATCAACAGTTGTCGGAAAATATTTTTTATCCGCTAAATAACCGTGGCAAATGCCAACTTGTCCCGAAGGAGCAAAAACAACCTGACTGCCTCCGGTTGCCCCACAGTCAAACGGATAAACTTGATGTTGCACAAAAGCCTTTACCTTTCGCATCATTCTATCCTCAAATAATCCTGTTCTTCGAAAGACCTTGAACGCCTCGATGAGAAAACGAGCGGCATCTTCGTCATAACCGGCATATGATGTATCTGTTCTGTTTCCCATCAAGATATTAAAACCGACAGATGACGGCGAAATATCTTGTAAAAACCGCATTAAATCTTCGCTATGCTTAATAGCAACTTCCGAAAGGGTTACTGAAAGTCCAAATGGCACATCAACTTCTTTACACAGGTCAATCGCTCGCTTGGCATCTGCATAAACACCCCTTCCGTCATAATAAAAACGATTAGCGTTTGTGATGTATTCTGGTCCATCAATCGAAATTCCTATTTCCAGTCCGTAAGAGTTTAATTCAAGAATTCTTTCTTTGGTCAAAAGCGTACCATTGGTAACTAAAGAAAGTTTTGTATTATTCCAAAGTTCAGGTTTGTCCTGCTTTCGCTGATTGATTTCACGGAGGGTGGAAATCAGTGTCGCATAATTGAGAAGCGGTTCACCTCCGTAGAATATGATAGTTTTTTCCTCCTTTTCCAAAGGGTGAAACGACAACATTCGTTCGAAAAAATTGATACTTTTGAAAGCCGTTGCCTCTGACATCATCACGTCGGCAGGTTTATGTGTCGGAGTCCGTTCAAAACAGTAGGTACAACAAAGGTTACAACTTTCTGCAAGAATGAAGTAGGCAATCAAAATTTGAAGACCGCCGATGTTTTCACGCAGGTTTGAAATAACCTCATCATCCCGTCCCTGTTTCTCATTCAATACGCGATTCTCAATGAGAAGGTCAATAATTTGCAAAAGCCCAACGGAATTTAAGTTTTCAATGTCTTCATCCGTAAAACATCGGGGTGCATCAATGACCGTCTTAATATCTTCAAGAGTTTCCACATCTAAATACAGCGGCTTCATTTTCAGAGAATGAAACAACGCCACTATCCTACCTCGGACCAAAGAGCGAGAATATTGAGAAAAAGTCAGTTCTCTATACGCCATACTATTGTTTGTAGTTTGTCCAATTTCGTTGCGCATACTAACACGTCCCACATAAAAGTGAAGGCAGGGCTGAATGCGGCATTTCAAAATACAAATGCCTCCGCATCCACTTTGCGGCATGAACATGCGCAAGTACACGAATTACACGATGTACACGCACATTTGGCAACAGCCGTCTGGGAAGTTTTGCGACAAGAGCACATACAACCCGTACATTGACTCATGCACTTAGCATTGGCAACTGCTTCGTTACGTTCGATGTTTCCTACGATATTGTCGAAATCGTTTTGGTTGGGTGAGAAAAACATAATTCCTCCGAAAGTTAATGAAAGGGGATTAGCCAAAATTCCAGCTGGCTACGATAAAGCCAGTTCAACTGTCTCGCCATTCTACCAAATACAGGTTTTTCTGTCAATTAGGGGTAGGGGGATTTTTTAGGAAAAATAGATCACGGCGGGGCAGAGGGGCAGCGGTATTGCCGAAAACCGCACCCGTTGCCGACGTGTTGCGTCCTTCTCACAAAGACGGACGCAGCATCGACAGCAAAGAATTTACCGGAAACCGGCAACACATTTAACACATCAAAAAACAATGCAATCAGAATTTTA
>JAITST010000472.1 GCA_031287585.1 Planctomycetaceae bacterium
CTAGACAAACGCCGCGTCATTCCCAAAAACCTGACAGATTCAACAACCACACCATTTGAAGTAGAAATTTCACCAAAGTCCGGCGGAAAAACTACGGTTGACATTGGTAAATCTGTTAAATGACAACTTTTACAACCAACCCCGTTGACTCTGAAAGAATATTTTGTAAAATGCAGAGCATAGCAATTTTAAGGTGATACCCAAAATTAAACTGTCTATACTCTATTGACAACACCCTCAATTTATAAAACCAAACCAACCTTCACTTTTTATAGGAGATAAATATGATGAAACCGATTTTTTTTATTGTGGCAATTTTTGTTTTATTGCCGTCTCTTCAAGCCGACGTGTTTTCCATCGCCACCCGTCAAACTCCTGAAACGTTTACTTCGTTGTCGTACCGAAATGACGACACTTGGTACGGTTCAAATTACTGGACGAAATCCGGCTGGCTTCGTGTCGGTAAAGATTGGCAGCACCCTGAAAATGATACCGACGCGGTACGAACCTTCACCGCGCCAACCGACGGCAGAATGACTGTTACCGGAACCGTTCGTAAATTGCATCTCGATGGCGATGGAATTATCGCCTCGATTCTGCATAACGGCAAAGAAGTTTGGAAAAAGAAAATCGAGGGAAAAGACAACGCCGGAATTGATACGAATCTGACGTTCGATGTCAAAGCCGGTGATAAAATCCGTTTCGTTGTCAATAAAAACCAGTCTATCGCCTGCGATACCACTGGCTGGAATCCGGTTATCACTTATGCCGACAGTGAAACGTTTGAAGCCGCCGTTGCGTTTGGTGAGAAACAAGAAAAAGGAAACTGGTCGTATGAAAGCCGCAGCACCGTAAAGGTGTTGCCGACGACGATTGATGTTACGTTGACGAAAGAGGATTACAAACGTCTCATAAGCGAAACAGCAAACACAACGAACACGGCGAAAATTCCTGATTTTGAAATGATGCCGCTTGTCATCACGGAGTGGCTCAAAGACGATAATTATTTTGCCGAACCCGACAAAACGATTCGGGAACATCTGGACCGTGCCGCCAAACTTGACGGGGCGGATGCCAAAGTCATCGACGGTTTTAAGAAACGTTTCGCAAGCGAAACGGCTAACTTGCAAGATTTGTATCTCCAAGTGCGGTTGTATAAACGTTCATTGCTTTTCGGTAATTCCCGTACAAAATTCGGTGAATTATTGTTCGTGAAAGCCCGACCGACAGCGTACAGTCATTTGGTCGGTCAATACTTCGGTTGGAATCAGCGTCCCGGCGGCGGAATTTACGTTCTGGAAAATCCCGGTTTCTCGTTGAAACATCGTAATCTGCTCGGTGAACAACTGCCGCCGGGAAATGTTTTGGAGCCGCGTTTGTCTTACGATGCCAAACGAATTGCGTTTTCGCATGTTGCCGTGCCGGAAAAACGGATTGATTGGAAAACGCTGAAAGTCAACGAAGAAGGGGATGCCGAATACTATTATCATCTGTACGAGATGGACATTGACGGTAGCAACTTGCGCCAACTGACAGCGGACAAATACGACGATATGATGCCGGAGTATCTGCCGGACGGCGGGTTGGCGTTTGTTTCCAGTCGGCGGCAGGGATATTCCCGCTGTTTCGGGGCGCAGTTCGGTTCACGTTGGCATTCTTATACGTTGCACCGGCGGGATGCAGACGGCACGATTACCCGATTGTCGAACAACGATGTGAGTGAGTGGTTTCCGGCGGTTGCCAATGATGGTCATCTTTGGTTTGCCCGCTGGGATTACATTGACCGCGACGCGGTAACACATCAAAACCTTTGGGCGGTGCGACCGGACGGCACGAATCCGGTTGCTGTCTGGGGCAACGCCGCGCCGAAACCGCACTGTATGTTTCAGGCAAAGCCGATTCCGAAATCAAACAAAATTATGTTCATCGCTTCGGCACATCATTCAGTTACGGCGGGTCCCGTTTGTATTGCTGACCCCAGCGTTGATAATAATTCGCTCGACGCTGTAACCCGATTGACACCGGGAGCGTTTCCCGAAGCGGAAAGTCGAGACATTACGGAGTATTACAATTCCCCGTATCCGCTTGGTGAAAATCTTTTTCTCGTCGCCTACAGCCGCGACAAATTGGTTTGGGAACCGACACCGCAAGTTGATAACGCTTTGGGACTTTATCTGATGGACGATCAAGGCAACCGCGAAGTGATTTATCGGGACGAAAAAATCGGCGCGACCTGTCCGCTTCCGATAGCCGCGCGGCACGTTCCGCCGGTGGTTCAAGGGGCGAAGAATCCGCAACTTGCCAGAGAAGGTCTCGGCGAAATGAGTATCGTCAATGTTTATGAAGGTCTCGGAAACGAAGTACAACCCGGCACGCTCAAACAATTACGGGTCATCCAAATTTTCCCGAAAACGACGGTGGTTGTCAATTCGCCGCGAATCGGTGTTGCCGGTGAGGAAAACGCGCGGGCGATTCTCGGTGTTGTTCCGATTGAAGCGGACGGTTCCGCGAAGTTTTTGGTTCCGGTCGGCAAACCGCTGTTGTTCCAGGTTTTGGACGAAAACGGTTTTGCGTATCAAACGATGCGTTCGACAACATCCGTGATGCCGGGCGAACAGATTTCGTGTATCGGTTGCCACGAAAACAAAATGACGGCGGCGGCACAACCGCAGAGGTATCCGCTTGCGTTTTCAAAACCGGCGGAGCGGTTACAAAAAACGCCGGAATCGGGCAGACCGTTTGGTTTCGTCGAAATGGTTCAACCGATACTGGACGCGAAATGTGTTTCGTGTCATAATTCGGACAAAGCGGACGGCGGTTACGATTTGTCGGCGAACATCGGCAAGCACGGTTTCACGGCATCGTATTCGGCACTTTGCAAAGACGCAAAAATGGTTCCGCGTTATCCAGAGCGAAATCAGATTCAGCAGACAATACCGGGCGGCGAAATCGGATCGCGGGGCAGCAAGTTGATTCAACTCCTAAAAGCGGGACACGCCGAAGTCAAATTGACTGCAGACGAGTTGGCGCGGATTGGAACGTGGATTGACTTGAACGCCGTGTATTACGGGACTTATGATTCGACGCTCACAGCAAAACAGCAGCGCGGCGAAGCGATACCAATGCCGGAATTGGAGTAAACTGGAAACGCAACGGTCTGTTTCGTTTTTTGAGACAGACCGTTGTGATTATTGGTTACTAATTGGTATCGTTGAGACGGGGGTGTAAAATTAGTGGGGGTATTTTTATATTTTCCAACAATAATTCCATTGTTTTGAGTATATTGCGGCGCAGATAACAGCCATCTTTTCTGCTCGTTGTTTCTGCCAACATGCTCCCGTCTGTTTTAATTTCCGCCCCACTAAATTTTTGCACGCCCCTTTCACAAACACCGCTCCCAATCGCACGTCCCTCAAACAATCGCTCACGATTGTTGTCAAGATACGTCTGCAATGACCGTGTCGCTTCCTTCTGTTCCGAAACGTGAAAGATGTCCAAACACTCTGTCGTGTTGCCGAATAATTTCGACGAAAGATTCCATATCCAATGCGTCCCATCGCCAAGCACCGACACGTTGCCGTCAACTCCCAAATTCAAACGAACGCTCCATCAACCGTGAATTCAGTTTGGCTTCGGCATCTTGAAAGACCTTACGGACATCTTCGTTGCAGTCCTGTAACAAGGCGATAAGACGGCGTGCGTCGCGCGTGTAAGCATTGTCCAAACCGACTATCGGTATGACAGGATAGGACGATTGATGACAATGGGGACAACGGCAACGCTTGAAGTGGACTCGGAAATGACCGTTACTTGCGGTTACTGTTTTTTCTTTTGTATCGTGGTCTTGCGTTTTTTTACGGTGGGGACGCTGTTTGGATTCGGGTTGTTTTTCGGTGTTGTTGATACGTTCTTGAAGTTTGCGTTGTAATGTCTCGTTACCTAATTTTCGAATCGCGGTGAAGAGAAAGTCGTCTCCAAGAATTAAACACCGTGTTGAGGACGTGACCGGGACTTGCGTTATCGCCAACGGTATCGAGTTCGGAGAGAAGGGCTTGAAATTTTTCGAGAAGCAGGGCTTCGGTATCGGAACGAGAGGTGATAGTGTTCATGGGACTTCCTTGTCTGTAAAAGGGAAATGGAGGGAAAAAAGACATTAGACCAATCCCCCACTAAAGTTTACACACCCTATGAACGCTTACAAAATTACCTACTTATTGAAAACAATAACTATTATCTGTACAATAGACCCGATTAGTGACCGGATTAACTCCGTAAGAGTTCACCGTGAATAGCCGCCAGTGAAACTTGGGGCGGTTACTTTCCACCGTCTGACCAACAGAATTATCTATGACTATCAAACATTTCATATTCGCGTTTGTCTTCGCATCGCTGACAACGTCCGCTGTCTTGTCTGCCGAGAGTTCGGCTGATGTTATTCGGGCAGTTGATTCGGTTCGTCCTCATCTTGTACGCATTGACACGATTGGCGGTCACGAGCGGGTTGAGGGTACTTTGGCTAACGAAGGTACCACTACCGGTTTGCTGTACGACAACAAGGGGCGTATTATTACGAGTGCGTTCAACTTTCTTCACGAGCCGAGTGCGATACTGATTCGCTTTCCAGATGGTACACGGAAAGTAGCACGGAAGGTTGCGACTGACCGAAACCGGATGTTGACGTTGTTACAAGTTGACATAACAAACGACGAAGCGGTGAAGATTGTACCGACGCGACCACTCACGAGTTTACAAATCGGTGAGAGCGTGATTGCGCTTGGCTGCTCGTTTTCTGAAACTGAACCGAATGTTGCGGTCGGAGTTTTGAGCGGCACGGGACGTATATGGGGAAAGGCGATTCAAACCGACGCGGCGGTAAGTCCGAGTAACTATGGTGGTCCGCTTGTCGATACGCAGGGTAAGGTAATCGGTATCTTGGCACCGTTATCAATGACGGCGGGCGGCGTAACAGCCGGTCACGAGTTTTACGACGCGGGAATCGGGATGGCGATTCCGATGGACGATGTCGCGAACATTGTGTTACCGAAGTTGCAAGCGGGTAAGGATGTCGAGAGCGGCGAAGTTGGAATAGTGTTTCCAGACAACGCAATCTTCGTCGGTGAACCGTTAATCACCGATATTATGCCGGATTCGCCAGCGGCTAAATCGGGATTGAAGAAAGGCGACCGTATCACAAAACTAAACGACAAGCCAATCACAACAGCCCTGTCGGTAGTAATAGCAATAAAACAATCATACGTCGGTGACACAATACAAGTAACATACAGCCGCGACGGAAAAGAACAAACAACAACGGTGACAACAGCAGCACCAAGCGAGATAAAAAGACCAGATTGAAAACCCGCAAACGCCCAAAAATCGCTCGTTACCGTTCGCGGCTGCTGTTTCTGAACGATAACAAAAGACCAAAACGATAGTGAGGTGTTGCATCATTCACTTAGCGCAACCGAACATGGTATTGCATTGCGCTGAGTAAAGTTATTCTACCAAAACCAAAACACTGAATACGTTTGGTCTTATACATCTGTTAGATTACAAAAAACTTATTCTCATAAAAATTTCTATTTTTACGTTGGGGGGTATTCCCCTTATAGCAAGTTGTGGTACAATGTCATAGGTTTTATTTCAGATAAAACTACGGGGATTTCCCTGTTTTGAAATTACATAGTATCCTGAATTGTTTTTCAGGGATTACAATCGAGTTCGTAGCAATTCAATAGCCGTCTTTGGACGGATTGGTTGGCTTCACGTTCCAAACGGCTATGCCGAGTGAAGATGACCATTGGAAGTTGAAACCTGCGTGGCTCCCGTAGGGGGGCGTATGCGCAACTTCCATGGGAATCTTCAGCGTTGAGATTTCGGAGTAAATAACGGCGCACCGTATTGGAACACGGGAAGAATACCTATCTATTGAACGCATCGCTCCTGTTCTGAAGCGATTCTTGCTTGCGTTCTTCGTAAATCACACCTTATTTATTTCAGCCAATGACAAGATTTTTCTACTACGACGGCAACGGAAAAAAACTGGGACCGTATAACGCTACAGAACTCATAGCATTAGCAGCGAATCGTTGTATTTTCCCGAACACAACAATTGAAACCGAATCCGGTGTACGGAGAAAAGCCGAAGAGGTAGAAGGATTGCTACCGCCGCCGTTTTCGGGTGAAACAAAGATGACGCTTTCTGCGCAGTTCAGCCGTGCCGTTTTCATTTTTCTTGCAGTTTTTGTCGGAATTTTCGGTATTCACGATTTTTATGTAAAACGTGCACGGTACGGATGGATTCATCTGGCACTTATGTCGCCGTGGATACTTACATTCCTTGTGACTGTACTTTTCGTTTTCGGTTATTCGCTTTTTATTTTGTGTTCTACATCTTTCAATAGAGAAGTGCGGGCGACAAAAAATGCCATCAAAGAATGCGAAAAAGAAATCACAGAAAATGAAAAGGAAATATTGAAATTACAGGAAACGCTAAAGAAGGTGATGACAGGTGAGGAGTGGAAACCCGAAACAGTCGGCGGTAATACGAAAAAAACGGTGACTCCCGAAACAGTCGGCGGAGATACGAAAAAAACGGAAAAAACCGAAACAGTCAGCGGCGATACGAAAGAAACGGAAGAGCCCGAAGGAGTTGGACCTGGGAAGATGAACGCGCCGGAGAAAACCAAAAAAATCGACGTGAACTATGCGAAGGAATTAGAGCAGAAATTATCAGAAGCAGAAAATTTGCTGAGACATTTGCAGCGTCAGCGGGAATTATTACAGTCGCAGTTGATGAGTATAAAAGTACAGCAAACCGGCAAAAATTTATCGGCATGGGTAAGTACCGGTCCGCTTTGGTTGTATTTTTTCTTCTTTGCCCTGCCTGTTGTTTCTTGGATAATCGCAATGTTTGAAATTGTTCGAGTGACGAGAGACGGAACCGGCAAAGAATTGGGATTCTAAAACGTTACTGTCCGCAGAATACTTAATACTTCAAATACAAAAATACACTAACACCTTAACAATTTAACAACAGCACTGGATAGTTATGAGTAATCCTTCCATCAATAACAATACAATTCCACCCGTTTCTGACGCTCTGGTCAAAAATCAAGGCGGCTTGTTACCGTTTTCGGTGTTTTTTATTGTCTTGTTCATTCTCGCCGTCGGTGCAGGTGTCGGAGCATATTTTTTTCTCGCTGGTTCTACACTTGTCAAAGCAGTAGAAGAAGGACTGAACAACAACGAAAAAGCATTCGCTAAAGATTCGATGAAAATCGTTCGTCTTTCCGTTAAATGGACGGATAAAACCGCAGACACTGCTTCGGGAGAATTCACCGTGAATGCAAAAACAACGGAAAATCTCTACAAATACATAGACAATGATGCCGCACTGAAAAAACTCGGTATTACCGAACTCTACTCGGCGGAATACAACACTGCTCGGCAAAAATTTTCGGATTTGCCTGATAAGTACCAGAAAAATGTAACCGGCGGTACGTCCGAAGATACAGACATTTCATTGCTTCGGTTTTACGAAATTTTCGTACCGGAAGGGGACAGCATTATCAGAACAGGTATTGCCGAGTTGAAAAAAGAAAGCGGAAGTTGGCTGGTGAGCGATTTTAAGGTTTATCCTTATCAGTTCGGAGAGGAGAAATTCAAAGACGATTTCCTGCCGGAATCGAAGATACCGCAGGGCAAAAGATACAAACTCGATGACCCTGAAACGAAGATAACAGTTAATAACATTATTCAGAAACGGAAGGACTTTGCAGCCCAAGTTGATGATGAATACAAACAGTATGAAATAGATAAAAGAGACTAAGAAGTGAAACGATTAAATGAAATAAAAAAA
>JAITST010000477.1 GCA_031287585.1 Planctomycetaceae bacterium
CTTTTTTATTTAATCTACTGTGTCAACAAAATCTCTCAATGCCGGACGGAAGAAGGTGCCGAAAAAGGTTGGTGTGTTGCGTTCTAATCCTACTACCAAACGTTCCGAAAAACTCTCGATTTATGACCGACTCTCGCATTTGACCTATAAACAATCTTGTGACATTCTTGGTACAGAAGGTGCAATGATGTTACGGCGGTGCTACTCGCTTGAACGACTCGATGTCAAAAACGATGTTTATATCGGTGCCGATCTTTTTCGGCTTACTATTCACGAGGACAATGTTGTTCCCGCAACTGTAACGGTTATGCTTAACGACAAAGCAAAACACAAACTCGCATTCTGTTGTTCACATTGTAACCCGTCACAGAAACCAAATCAGTTTTGTGAACATATCGCAATGACGTTGTCGTTTCTGCTTGAAGAAAAATCGCTTATTGGTTTGGCGGAGAATCCTGATATGGAAACGCCGATGGAGTTATTGTCTCCTAAAAATCTTCACCAACGAGCGTTACACGAACGAATGGAACGTGCGAAGATTGAAAATTTCAACGTGAAGTCATCTGATAAATCGAAACCATGGGCTGACTATGTTGTCGTAAGCGAACTGTCCGGCAAAACGTATCGTGTAGCGTTACGTGGACTTGAGTTCGGTGATTCGTTTTGTTCGTGTCCTGACTTCAAAACTAACCGTCTTGGAACTTGTAAACATATTTTGCATCTTCTAAATCGTGTCAAAAAACGTTTTAATGAAAAAATGTTGCAAACTCCTGTTGTCAACAATGAAACGATTGTTTTTTTACGTTACGGTGAACACCGTACACTTCATTTGACGCTTGCGGATAACGTTGCGAAAAGTGATTCCGAGAATTGCATTGAGGCGGTGAAGATTGTTCGCAAGTTTGTTGATGAACCGATTGATGCCCCGAAGGCATTGCTCGCGGCGGTTACGAAGTTTGAAGCATTAGACTTTCCTGTTACGATTTATCCCGACGCTGAACAGTGGATTCAAGACCGTATTTTCAAAGACCGGATGAAATCGCTTGTCGAGGAAATTCGCAAAGACCCGAAAAACCATCCATTGCGAAAGACGTTGCTCAACGTTGAACTGTTACCGTACCAACTCGACGGCATCGCGTTCGCAGTTGGTCAGGGGCGTGCGATTCTCGCGGACGATATGGGACTTGGAAAAACTATTCAGGGTATAGGTGTTGCGGAATTGCTGTCGCGTGAAGTTGACATAAGGAAGGTATTGATAGTTTGTCCGGCATCTGTGAAATCGCAGTGGCGTTCGGAGATTGCAAAATTTGCACCGCACCGTAACACCCAAGTTGTTCTCGGCGGTGCGGATGAGCGTTACGAACAATACGGTAACGATGTATTCTTCTCGATTTGTAACTACGAACAAGTTTTACGTGATATGACTCCAATTGAACAAGTTCGTTGGGATTTAATCATTCTTGATGAAGGACAGCGGATAAAGAATTGGGAATCAAAGACGACACGTGCTATCAAGGCACTCAATTCGGCGTATGCGTTGGTGTTGAGCGGAACGCCGCTTGAAAATAGAATTGATGAGTTGTATTCAGTTGTTCAGTTTGTCGATGACCGACGGCTCTTGCCTGCGTATCGTTTTTTTCATAATCATCGAATTGTTGAGGATTCAGGGCGTATTGCTGGTTATAAAAATCTTGCAGAACTTCGCGAACAACTCAAACCGATTCTGTTACGCCGTACAAAAGATTCCGTTCAACTCGATTTGCCTGAGCGAACGACGGAGATTGTTCGTGTTGTACCGACGAGCGAACAAGTTGACCTGCACAATGGTTATATGCAAATTGTAGCGAGTGTTGTTGGTAAAAAGTTTTTGACGGAGATGGATTTTCTGCGTTTACAAAAGGCGTTACTCGCAGCGAGAATGGTTGCCGATAGCACGTTTTTGGTTGAGAAACAAGAGCCGTCGTATTCGAGCAAATTGGAACGCCTTACAGAACTGCTTGATGATTTGTTGTCTGAAGATGACCGTAAGATTGTTCTCTTTTCAGAATGGACAACGATGCTGAACTTGATTGAGCCGATTCTCGAACGGAACAAAATAAACTTTGTCCGTCTTGATGGCAGTGTGCCGCAACGTAAACGGCAGGAAATTGTTCAATCGTTTACAAACGATGCGAAGTGCCGTGTTTTTATGACAACAAATGCTGGTTCGGTTGGTTTGAACTTGCAGGCGGCGAATACGGTTGTTAATGTCGATTTGCCTTGGAATCCTGCAATACTTGAACAACGAATCGGACGTGTGCACCGGATGGGACAGCGGCAGCACGTTCAGGTTTTCATTCTTGTAACCGAACGGACGATTGAAGAGGATATGCTAAAAACGCTGTCAACAAAACACGACTTGGCTCTCGCCGCACTTGACATCGGGAGTGATGTTAGTGAAGTGATGATGAAGAGCGGAGTGGAGGACTTGAAACGGCGGCTTGAAGTTTTGTTGGGGTCAAAATCCGCTGCACCAGTTGATATGTCGAAAAAGATTTTAGCGGTAACTGGTGAAGAACAATCTGACAACAAACAAACGGGAGAACAGAAGGAATCCAACTCACAACAAAGTCAGGAGAAAATCACGCAAGCGGGCAACGATGTTGTTGACGCATTATTCAAATTCGCAGGAACGCTAATGAATACATTCACCGACCAACAAAAAACACCGCTGCTAGACCGAACAGTTCAAGACAAAGTTTTACCAGAAATACAACAAGCAGTATCCAATTCAATAAAACTGGAAACAACTAATGATGGTAAAACACATCTATCATTCACACTGCCAGAGCGTCCGGTACTAGAAAGTCTGGTACAAAACGCAGTAATGTTTTTTAGTTCGTTGAAGGGGGGATAGTGTAGGATTCGTTGGACAGCAAACGGAAATGGTTTGCGAAAATGAACACGAGAATGTGTCAAGTGTTTTTGGAGAAGATGGTGAGGTTGGAGAAAATCTCTATTGTCCTTCCTACTTAAGTCCTTCAACATCGTTTGAATGTTCACGTAGAGTCAATTTCATTCATAAGCCCTTTCGTTAGTGCCACTTTTTCTGTGGTTTCCCAACTTGTTCTGCCAATGAGGGTTTTATGTCTAGTTCGTTGAATTTTATTGTTATGTCTTCCGCTTCTCCTTGTCCGCCAACTTCGCCGTCAGCACCGAAACTGTATAGGCGTACTGTTCGGTCTGCGCCAACGTTATACACTATTTGCCTGCCCCATGCGTCTTGATATTTTTCACCGGAGTTTACCCACGAGAGGTCTTCCAGCGTTTTAGGATATTTGTTGTATTCGCGGTAGTAACGGGCGATTTTATCTTTTGTGTCTTCCATTTTGGCACGCGTGACTGCGGCGGCATCCGGCGGTGACGGCTTCATAACGTTGTCGGTGTCTGTTGTTTTGCAAGACGGGATTGTTACCGCAATAATTGCCAGCAATAACACGATTGTCTTTGTTCTCATAAGTATTCCTCTAAAAGTTTTCATTTGATTACATCGTCACTATTCCGTGCGATTCTATTCTGGTGTCAGTTGTGATTTCACTGTATGACAGGATCACTAAATCGTATATTTTTCCCGATGTGATACGTTTCAATATCGGTCTTATTTGTGGGTTTACCAAAATTACCAACGGCAAATTCAATTCACGCAATCTTGTCACCTCTTGCGTAATTCTGGTACACAACTGGTCGATGTATTCCGGTCTGAAACGCAAGTCTATACCTTGTTCCGTCCACTGGAATCCCGCACGGATTTGGTCTTCCAACGCGGGGTCGAGCATCACCAGATTCAACGTTCCTTCCGAATCACGGTAGCGTGTTGACAATGTTCGCGATAATCGTTGTCTCGCATACTCACAAAGCATAATTGGGTCTCTCGTTCGTCCGATACTATCACCCAACGTTTCGAGTATTGTACCAAGTTGACGAATCGGTACTTGTTCGCGTAACAACATCTGTAATACCTGTTGAATTTGTCCAAGTTGCATCGTTTTCATCAGGTCGTCAACCAACGCTGGCGAGTTCACCTTCAACTCGTCAATCAATTTCTGCGTCGCGTCACGCGTTAGCAGTTCGTCCGCGTGTTTACGAACCGTTTCCGTCAAGTGTGTCGCAACAACGGCGGCAGATTCAACGACGGTATAACCGAAAAGTTCGGCGTTATCTTTCGTCTGCGCATCAATCCACCACGCCGGATTTCCAAACGCGGGGTCGGTTGTCGCGATTCCCTGAATCTTGTTGAGAATCTCACCGTCACCTTCCATCGCGAGATACAAATCGGGATAAACCATATTACTCGCAACCGGATTGTTCGCAATCTTAATTCTGTACTGCAACTGGTCGAGTTGAAAACTGTCACGAATACGAACTCGCGGTAAGAGTATCCCGATTTCAGCCGCTACAGTCTGCCGAATCTTGTGAATACGGTCGAGTAAATCGCCGCCGCGCGCGGGGTCGGCGAGTGGAATTAAGCCGACACCGATTTCAAGTTCCATTGGGTCAATCGCGAGATAATCCTCAACACGGTCTTCCTTCTTCTGTTCGTTTTCTGCCTTTTCCTGCTCCTGACGACTTTGTTCTTCAGACTGCCGTTCCTTGCGATGCGTACGCCGTATCAATAACGAAAAACCGATACACGCGCCAACAATCATATAAATCGGTAGTTTTGCGATACCAGTGAACGATAGCAGGAATATGAAGGCAGCCGAAATGAGCAACACCGGCGGTCGTGACAGCATCTGGTCAAACACTTGCTTCGGCATATTCACACCTTCCGAACTTCGCGTTACCAACATACCGGTCGCTACCGAGATGAGAAACGCCGGTACTTGCGACACGAGACCGTCGCCGATTGTTAGACGTGTAAAAATGTCAAGTGCGCTGAGTAGCGACATACCGTGTTCTATCATACCGATAAACAAACCGCCGAGTATGTTCACACCAGCGATTATCAAACTTGCAATCGCGTCGCCGCGTACAAACTTGCTAGCACCGTCCATCGCTCCGAAGAAGTCCGCCTGACTTGTTACTTCGGTACGCCGCTTCTGTGCTTCCTTCTCGTCGATAATACCAGCGTTCAAGTCCGCGTCAATTGCCATCTGACGACCGGGCATCGCGTCCAATGTGAAACGAGCCGCGACTTCACTGACACGTGTTGCACCTTTCGTTATAACGATAAACTGTATGATGAATATAATCGCGAAGATGATAACTCCGATAGCGATATTGTTACCTGTAACGAACTGACTGAAACTTTTGATAACGGTACCAGCCGCCAAAACACCCAGTTCGCCGCCGTTTGCGAGAATCAAGCGTGTAGTGGCGACGCTTAAAACAAGACGAAACAAGGTAGTCGCGAGAAGTATAGACGGAAAGACGTTGAAGTCTAGCGGACGATTGATGAAGATGGTCGTAAGCAAAATTATCACGCTAGCCGTGATGTTAATCGTAAGCAAAAAGTCAATCAACTCTGGCGGTAATGGCATTATCAAAACAAGAACACTTGCGGCAATACCAATCGGAAACAAAACGTCCTGAAAACGTCCGCTCTGAATGATTGAAGATATGTTCTGTAATGCCGAGTTCATTATTATTACTTTGTGTTGACGTGACAATTTTGTTGACATTCACCAACAAGTGTGTGTAACTCTAACAAAATTTCCAAAAATTTTCCAGATGAAAATTTGTAAGTCGTTTTGTTATCCTCATTTTTCTAAACTACCACCACGATTCTCGTCCAAAATAATAACAAGTTTAATTTAGTTCAAAAGTCAAGACTTGCCAAACGTGTGGCGATAAACCTAGTAATCGTTCTGCGTGAACAGTTCATTTCAATACGACAAGATATTGAAGATAGAGAAAATAGGCATTTCTAATAACGTGATAACTTTCAAAAAAACAACACTTTACATACTGGGGTTGCTTTTGGCATTGACCGCGGCATTGCTGTTCTTGCCGATGTTCGCATCGAACAATGACGACAGTTTAGTGTCGCCGACGAACAATGTTCCGAGCCAACAGCAGGCAGTAGAAGTGCCGTGCGTAACGTTCCACGACGACTACAAATCCGCACGCCGTATCGCACGTGAAACCAGTAAACCGCTAATGCTGTTTTTCACAACGAGTGATTGTGTGTTCAGTGAGAAGATGGTAGAAGGTACGTTCCGTGACCCGGACGTAGTGGAAATATCTGACCGTTTCACGTGCGTAAAAATATACGCCGAGACAAACGAAGACCTCTGTAAAGAATTTCGCATCAAGGGTTATCCAACAATCCAATTTATGAGTCCGCAAGGAGTTCTGCTAAAACGCCTATCAGGTTCCCAAACTGCCGCCCAACTCACAACACAAATGACCGGAGCAATCCAGATAGTAACAAAACCAACGCAAGTGGTGTTACAGTAGGCATCTTCTAAAAACCTAACGTCGCACCAACGTTTTTTGAAAGATAGGAAAATGACTAAAAGTTTGTAGGACGAAAATTAGCCATAGTTAAGAAAAAGGAAAGGAAAAAAGATAAAAATGACTGAGTTTGTAATGACGGGAATTAAACGAACGTCAAGAAAAAGTGATAAATTTGAAAGAACGAAAATTAACAGAATATTAAAATGGAGGGGAGGGCGTAGTTTAAGTCGTTTCTCAATACAACACTTAAAACATCGTACCTTATCAATTACAGGTTTCACCCTTGTCGAACTTCTCGCTGTTATCGCAATCGTTAGTGTACTGAGCGTCCGCCGGTGATTTCAGAATCAAATCCTGAAACAACTTTTCTGCGGCGGCGTTATCGTTCAGATACAACGCTATCGTCGCTTGTAACCGTTTTCCGGGCAGCCAATCGGGATTTTCGGCAACAAGTTGTTCTGCCAACTTTTGGGATTCCTCGATTTTGTCTTCGTTCAAACGTGCTTGAATCGAAAGAACAATCAC
>JAITST010000014.1 GCA_031287585.1 Planctomycetaceae bacterium
AGACCGAGCCGCCGGTAAATTTAACACTGTGCGTTATTCACATTACATCTTGCGTGTTCGCTCGACGAATCCCACCCCTGCCGCTTACCCAACAAAAGCGTCGTCTAACTACGTGCCACCCAAACAATTCTCACGGTAAGTTCCTCTCAACTTACAAGCCAAACCAAACCTCGTGGCGATACCGGAGGCACGATATTCTTAACGGTATTTTCAATCAAGTTTTCACTGATGTAAATTCATTACAACCAGTCACCGATGAGTATGATTATCAGTACGTCGTACCGGGATATTATGAAGTTGCGGAAAATATGTGCTTCGGACTGGCAATGTCAGCGGACGAAAATGGCAATCTTCCGCAGTCAATTGCTTCGGTGGATACGAAAATTGATGACTTTGGCGGTTTGACGTTGGAAGAACGTGACTTGTTTTGGAGTGAAGTTCAAAAAATGCTCAATCGTTATGGTATAACATTTGACGCACGCTATGAGGAATACGGCTACGTCTCGTCCGATACACCGGGTTGTAATACAAAATTTATAGAGAAAGGTACGTGGACTTGGTATAACGACACGGTTGACCAACTCACGCTACGAGCAATTAACAAAGAAATCTATGATAACGAGGTAATCAGCGGATTGCTTACAAAAAATGAAAAAGTGCTAAAAGGCGAAATTCCCGACGACACATTAGCACAACAATACTCAATTCGGGTAACCGACAAAGACGGAAACGCATTAGCAAAAGACCAGATAATAATAGAATCCAAAAACGGAAATCAATTACAAATGTCGGTGAGTGATTTTGTAAAGTTAGGAAGAAAAGAGATAACGGCGATGCTGATGTGATAGCCAATTGTACACATCTCTTTGAAGGTGGTTTTTACCGCATAAAATTTATCTATTTTAATGTAAACATTCACCAGTCGTCTCATTTTTACATCCGAGTTACTAAAACTCCTATTTTTATGGTGTTTGCTGAATGGGATAAAGCAACGCATAATAAACTGAAACAATTTAACTTGAAAAATGTTAAATTAGATTCCGTTTCAAACTGCTTCTAAAAGGCAATTATTTTCATAAATTATTGTATAAAACAACTTAAATGCACCTTCAAAGGGATGTCGACGGGGGCTTATTAAATGAAAGTCCGAAACGTTAATTAGATAAGCCGAATTTGGTAACGTTATTCGCTCAATAACATCGTTCGTAGAGCCGCAAGGCATCACGTCTATACGGTAATCACTCCAACGGTATCGCTCCCGCCAGTAGTTCGCCTACTCTTACGCAGAAGTTTTCGTTCATTACCAGTACTTCGCCGCGTGCCAGTTTTCTTTTGTTTACATAGATGTCAACTGTTTCGCCCGCTAATTTGTCTAACGGCACTACCGACCCTTTTCGTAGTTTCAATACGTCTTCGATGTAGATATTCGTTCTGCCCAGTTCAATTGTCACTTCCAGTTCGACTTCACTGATTTGGTCTAGCGTTGCGTGGTCACTGTTTGGGACTGTACCGCCGAACTCAGGGAACTGAAACTCAATTATCTCTGTCGGCAAGTCGATTCGTTCCTTCGCAATCGAGTCAACCGCATCGCTCGCCCGTTTGTACAAATAGTCGATGTCGCCCTGCGGTATCCCGTCCTCGTCGGCGAGACTCGCGTGAACGTCAACCTGCGGAAACACCATAGGCGACATTGTTGGGACAATCGGCGAATGTTGCGGCGGTGGCGGTGCTTGCGGCGGCGCGGGTGTATATTGTGGAACCGGTGCGTTTTTCAACAGACTTTCAATGTCGTTTTGGTCTAACGTTGCCGCAGGCGACGGCGGTGCGAACGTTGGCATTGACGGTTGTGGCGGAGGTAACGGCGACGATGAAGCAGATGATACACCGCCGCCCGTGCCTGCTAGCAACGCATCGAGTTCCGCTTGACCGAGTAAACCGCCATCTTCTGCCGGAGCGGGCGGTGGTGGAGGCGGTGGTGGCGATTTAGCACCACCGCCGCCACTTAACAAACGCTCTATTTCGTCCTGATTAAGGGCACTGTCGTCTGACATTTTCAATCTCCATCATTAGCAAAATCCCTGCCCAACTCGTTTAGAATCAAGTCGTTTTTTTCTCGAACAAAAGCACGAATGATTAGTCCAATTGTCCGTTAACGATTCTTTCAATTCCGATTTTCATCAATTATTTGTGCATTTATATTGTATCAAACTTGTATTCCGGCGTGATTATTTTTTTTATGTACGGCTTACCGAGAATATCGTTGATTTTGACCTCGACCTGATGACGGATTTTTGTTTGGTTGGGGTCTTGTTTGTCCGCCAATTCTGCTTTGTTTAGCACAGTACGTATCTCCCAACGAATTGTTTTTTTGTTCAGATCGTACAACGGTGTAAATTTGGGCTCATCACTCTTTTTGATTCTCGCGTAGAATTGGACAGTATAAATATCTGACTTCTCAGGCGACTTCGGCGACGGTGTAGATATTTCAAACACTTCACCAATCTCGACCTCAATTTCATCTTCTCTCAAAATACCGGGGTCTTGCATTGGTCCGACATCAGGCGCACCACCTTTTGGGGTATTAAAAGATGCATCACCACTAGTATCTTCCGCTGGTAACTTCGGCGAGCCCGGCAACAAGAACGTCAACAGTATTGTCTGAAACAGGATGATAGCAACGAAACCGAGTAGGATATACAACTTCGGTATTTCTCTTTTCTCTGACGGACTTTCTTCGGTCTGCTCTGGTTCTGGCTTAGCGTCATTTTTCGGTGCCATTATTACCTCTACTAACGTTTGGGCGATTTGCAACAACTTAACAAAATTTTGTAACAAACAAATTTCGGCACAAAATCCCGTAGTCGCCTATCGACAATTGGTGACGAAATAATCAGAAAAAAACTAATAAACGGTATAAATGGTACAACACAAACTAACCGCAATCACGCCGGTTGAAACCGACAGCAATACAACTGCCCGTACATATTGCCATCGACTTCATCCGTCGGAAGCGGCGTTAATAATTACCTTTGTGTTATTCCATAAATGGATTTCACTATTTGTATGTTGACTTAAAGTATTCCAGACTTTCAGCCGGTGTATCCTTCATACCCTTCTTACCTTCGTTCCAGTTCGCCGGACAAACTTCGCCGTTTTTCTCGTAAAACTGCAACGCCTTAACCATTCTCAACGCCTCGTCAACATTACGTCCGAGCGGCAAGTCATTCACAACTTCGTGACGAACGATGCCTTCCTTGTCGATGAGAAACAGACCACGCAACGCGACACCTTGCGGTTGTAACACGCCATACGATTCCGCGATTGATTTATCAAGGTCGGATAGTAACGGATACTTAATTCCGCCAAGTCCACCCAAATTACGCGGAGTATTTATCCACGCCAAATGACTGTACTGGCTATCAATACTACAACCCAAAATCTGTACGCCGAGTTTCTCGAACTCCGGTATCACGTCAGAAAACGCGATAATTTCCGTCGGGCAAACGAACGTAAAGTCGAGTGGGTAAAAGAACAGAATAACATACTTGCCTCTGTAATCGGTCAAACTAACTTCCTGAAAAGTTCCTTTCGGCATAACTGCCTGTGTCTTAAAAATAGGTGCTGCCTTAGTTACTAATACTGACATTTTACAATTCCTTTCTCTGGAGGGTAAAAAACAAAATAAAAACGGACAAGACCGTTTCTCACAAAACACAGTTAAATTCTATACTAATTGTCCAAAAGAAAACAGATACCCCGCCTGAAAAAATTTTAACCATTTTAACCTGGGTATGTAAAAATTAGTGGGGAATCCATTGTAATAGGTTTTTCACCACGAAGACATGAAAGCACGAAGGGCGGAAAAGGATTTTAGATTTATGATTGGGGGTATTAAAACAAAATCGAAAACCTATAATCTATGATCTATAATTAGACTTGTTCGGAAACCCTTTATTTTGCCACGAATACACGAATAAATACGAATAATTCGTTATAAATTCGTGCATTCGTGGCAAAATTATTGTATGTAAATTGTTAATTTTATTTATTTTGAAGTTCCCGAATAAGTCATCATCCTTCTGTGATGTGTAACCCATAATCACCGCCGTTGATGTTTCACTTGCGGACATTGATGGCTTTTGCGCGAATTTCCCGCCATACTGTTCTTTGACATAGTCCCGCGTCTTCCGTATAACGTAATCGGTCAATTCAAAGAAATTGATTTCGCCGTCTCCTTGATCACGATTTCGTTGCCTTTCGCATCAAGTTCCGTTTGTTCGTCTGCTTTGCCGCTCAACGCTTCAAGGACAAACTTTGTAAAAATGCCGTGTCCCGCCTTTCCATCTTCAAGGGACTGCTGCCCTTTGCGGCAACTCGAAAAACGTACCAACTTATCGAAAGACATTAAGTCCTCTTCGGCAAATGCGACATTCTCTGGATTGGTGATCACACCGCCGCGAAACTTCACGCTTCGTCGCGCGACGAGCCGTTCGTCAGGAACATCTGCAGTATGGTCGGCGGTTTTAACAATATCGCCGTCCACTTTCGGGGCGGTGTTCCGACACGCGTCGAGAATCGCGATTTTGAATACCTCTTCCTTGTCGG
>JAITST010000078.1 GCA_031287585.1 Planctomycetaceae bacterium
GTTCCGATTGCGCCCCAAACACCGTAATTACTCGAACCGGCTGTCTTTTGCGGTAAACTGGCATCGCCGCAGTTAATCGTGTTTGAAATGAAATGAACCGAGCCGTCAACATAACCGCCCAAATTCTGACGCTGGCGGCATATACAGTATTGGAATGCCCTTGTCGTTCGTCAGTTGTGCATTGGGATTGATTCACAATTGTTGGTAGATACTGCCCAACATATCTTGGGGGGCAACGGGGCGCGAGACAACGTTCTGCCCGAAAGTATCCGATTCACCGACAACATTGCCGCCGCAAAACAACGGAAGTCAGTCGACAGATGTTTTTTACATTGCACTACACGATCAACATTGCGTCTCCGAAACTGAAAAATCTGTATTGCTCTCGTATCGCTTCCTCGTATGCGGCACGGATTAGTTCGTCGCCCCCGAATTGACGTACCATTATTAGCAGTGTCGATTTCGGGAAATGGAAATTTGTCATCAATGCGTCAACCGTTTTGAAATTGTATGGCGGACGTATGAATAGGTTCGTTGTTCCGTCGAATGGCTGCAACTGTCCGTCTCTCGCGACTGCCGACTCTAACACCCGAACTGATGTCGTACCAACCGCAATCGTTCGCCCGCCCGCTTGTTTGCAACGTTGTATCGTCTCGACTGACTTTTCCTTTATAACCGCGTGTTCGATGTGCATAACGTGGTCTTCGATTCGTTCTACCGAAATCGGTTTGAACGTCCCAACTCCAACGTGCAACGTAACCGGACAAAGCGTGACTCCTTGTTCGCGAATCTGTTGTAACAGTTGCGGCGTGAAATGCAGACCAGCGGTCGGCGCGGCAATCGCTCCGGGCTTCGACGCGAATACCGTTTGATAGTTTTCACGGTCAGACGGCAGCATCTTGCCGCCGCGAATATACGGCGGAATCGGTGTCCAGCCGACACGTTCCAACGCCGACCACGTATCTTCATCGTCATCAATGAGCGGCTTAACAACCCAGTATCCGTTGTCCATCTTCGCCGCAAGTTCTAACTTGAAACCTACTCTGCCTTCCGACGTTTCTAGGTCAATCGTTTCGCCAACAGTCGGCGTACCGCGTGTTTTCGTCATAACCTTCCAAAGCCGATGCCCGTCGTGTTCGATGAACAAACCTTCCCAATGTCCGCCCGTTTTCGTTCGCTTACCGCATAATCGGGCTTGCAAAACTTTTGTATTGTTCAAAACCAAACAGTCATTCACACGCAACAACGACGGCAAATCGCGAACATGCAAATGTTCAATCGTCCCCGTCTCGCGGCAAACAACCATTAACCGCGCGTCCGCGCGATTACGCATCGGATACTGTGCGATAAGTTCCGTCGGGAGATTGTAGTCATAGTCTGAAAGTTGAGTCATTATCAATTGTTAGTTATTAGTAGTGTATAGTTAATTTTCAGTCAGTTGCCCGTGTTACTAAAAATTAACTACTCACAACTAACAACTTTCCTCCACACGTTTCTTCCATATTTCAATTTGTTCACGCACTTGTTTCGGTGACGTTGAACCGTAACTTTGCATTACTTCTACCGCGTTTTTCGCACCGAGATAATTGTACACGTTATCATCAATATCGCCGCAAACTTCACGAAACTCGTCAATACTGAGTTTTGCCAACGGTAAGTTTTGGTTCATCGCACGTCTGACAAGTTTACCAACAATCCCGTGAGCGGTACGTTGCGGTACGCCTCTCTGTATCAAGTATTCCATAAACGCCGTCGCGTCAAGATAACCAAACTCTAACCGTTCCGCGATTGATTCACGGTTAAGAGTTGCGTCAGCGACCAGCGGCGCGGCGAGTGACAACGCCGCGTTGACAGTATCGAACGCATTGAAAATCGGTTCCTTGTCTTCCTGTAAATCACGGTTATACGCAAGCGGTAAACCTTTTGTCAACACGATAAGCGACTGTAACGAACCAACAACGCGAGCCGTCTTACCGCGTATCAATTCAAGTACGTCGGGATTAACCTTCTGAGGCATAATTGACGAACCGGTACAAAAACTTTGCGGACAACGGATGAAGTTAAACTCAAACGTTGACCAGTAAATCCACTCTTCCGCAAGCGTACTCAGATGCAACGCAATCTGCGTCAGGTCAAACGCAAATTCGAGAACGAAATCTCTATCACTCGAAACGTCAAGACTGTTCGCCGCAACAGCATCGAAATCGAGTAATTCCGCAGTGTAATGTCGGTCAATCGGTAAACTCGTTCCAGCAAGTGCCGCCGCGCCAAGCCCAAGGACATTCACTCGTTTACGGCAATCGGCGAGACGTTGACGGTCACGTTCAAATTTCTCACAGTAACATAACCAGTAGTGCGGCGCGATAACCGGCTGTGCGCGTTGCGTATGAGTATAGGCGGGAATAATAACATCGAAATCAGAATCGCAACGTCCAACAAACGCCCGTTGTAATTCGAGCAAACGCAAGTCTATATGTTCAATCGCGCCGCGAACCCAAACCCGCAAATCGGTAACAACCTGATCGTTACGGCTGCGCGCAGTATGCAACTTGCGACCGGTATCGCCAATCATTTCAATCAACTTATGCTCAATGTGCATGTGAATATCTTCGAGCGAAACAGAGTATTCAAACGTCCCGTCTTCAATGCTGCGTTTGATAGTAAGTAAACCGTTTTCGATTTTTGCAAATTCCTTGTCGGTAAGCAAACCAACGCCGCGCAACATATTCGCGTGAGCAATAGAACAACGAATATCCTGTTCATAAAGCCGTTTATCAAAACTGATGCTCTCGGTAAAAAGTTCAACACGATGGTCGGTATCAACGGTAAAAACACCGCCCCACGCTTTCGATTCTTTGGGTTGTTGTGACATAGTATTATGTGAATAAGATTAATAACATTTTAATATAGCGACCAAACAAACTATAATTGTATCACGAGATAACAAAAATTCAATCGGATAACCATTCATCATCCGTGTGAATTCCAGAATCCGGGTTGGAACAACGACAACACAATAAAAAATTCCAACCGCCCCAAAATCATCAGCCACGTGAAAATGATTTTCGACACATCCGAAAATGCCGCGTATGAACCGCCTGTACCTATCACTCCGAAACTAGGTCCAACATTGTTCATCATTGACGTAACTGTACTGATACAATACGCGGCTTCCTGTCCCGCCCCGCCCGTTTTCCAAAGTGAAGCCGGTTCGATAAACAAAATGATAATCGTACTTGTCACCATAAAAAACGCCGCCGTGATGAAGAAAACCAACACGTTATAAACTATATTTTGGTCAATCGCGTCGCCGTTTATCATAAGCGGTCTAACGATGTTTGGACGATAACTCCGCTCTATTTCCTGTCCGATAATTCGTGTCGCGATAACGTAGCGGATGACCTTCACACCGCCTGCCGTACTACCCGTACAGCCGCCGATGAACATAATCAGAATTAACAACGCATACGAAACCGGATGCCAAAAACTGTAATCGTTGGTGAGCAAACCGGTTGTTGTGATTATCGAAACAACTTGAAACGCCGCGGTTCGTAACGATTGTAAAACGCTCTGTTGCCCGTGAAGATGCGAGTCGTTAATCGTTGCATCAGAAAGCGAAAGCATATTTGTATCGTAAGTGTTGAAGTCACCGTTGAGAAGTCCGAATACGAAAACGATAATAACAGTAACCGTGATGATGAACACGAACGACCGCCACTCGACATCACGCAACAAGTACAACGGTCTCCCGATGCAAACAAAGTACAGCAGCGTAAAGTTACAACTTGATATAAACATAAACAAAATCATAACCCATTCAATCGCGGCAGCGTAACGATATCCGTTCGCGGCAAAGAAGCCCGCACTGGCGTTACGTGTGCTGAATCCGCCGGTTGCGATTATCGAAAACGCGTGAGAAATTGCGTCGAAAACGTTGAGACCAAGTAACAGCAAAACGATGGTTGCTAACACATTGAGAACAACGTAAATTGTGAAGAGTAAGAGAGCGGTCTGCTGAACGGTGACTCGCATACCAAGCCCCTTGCCGCTCATTTCAAGTTTCATAAACATTCGGTTAATAGCGTTTTGACCGAGCAGCGCAACAAACAAAACCATAATTCCAAGACCGCCAAGAAAGTGCGTAGTCATCCTCCAAAACAAAATGCAACGCGGTAAAGTTGCGGGATTTTCGAGTTCGTTGATAACACTGCCGCCGGTAGTGCTGAACCCGGACTGTGATTCAAAAAGAGCGTCGGCAATAGTCATTGCCGCACCTGACTCACGTTCCGAACCGCTCAAAAGATAAGGCATCGCACCGAGCAATGTTGCAAGTATCCAACTAAGGGCGACGGTAGCAATCGCCTCTTTACGATAAAAAATATCACTGGCATTCTTACCGAACCAACGTAACATAAAACCGACGGTAAGACAAATAACAACAGACCCCGCAAGCCCCAGAATGCCGCGACTTTCAAAGCGTAAATCACCAGCAAATCCCCACGGAATACACAGAGCCATAGCAACTCCCACTAAAAAAGCCACAGACCCAAGAAGCCGCAAAACTATTTGTGTATTCATCTATACT
>JAITST010000161.1 GCA_031287585.1 Planctomycetaceae bacterium
TTTCCACCGTGAACGAGTAAGTAGAACAAGATTGAACATCGGTTGTTTTCTTACATCAGTAAGAATTGGCGTGGTCGTCCGTTGGTGGATATGGCGACGGTGGTGAACTTGATTGCAAATACAAAACGGAGACCGGATTGACGGTACGTTGTGTCGAAGACAGAAATGTTTACCGGACGAAAATCAAAGTCACCGATAAAGAATTAGCAAAAGTCAAATTAGAACCGGACGCGTTCCACGGTGAATGGAACTACACCATAAAAGCAAAAACTAAAAATATAAAGTGAGTGAGTTATCGTTTGGGGGATACTTTGATTGTAACTTAACTATGACACTCCTTGATTCTAACAAGAAGGTCATTGTTGAAACAACGACGCAATGAGATGTATTTAATAACTGTTTTTCAACTCCCGAATGCGTGAAGTATTATTATAATCTTTCCAAAATAAAATAACTATGAAATTCATTCCAATCACAAGTTTGTTCGGTTGTATTTTGCTTGTTACGTTGCTTGACGCAAACATTGTTTATGCGCAGGTGGGTACAAAGATAAATTCCAATAATTTGTCTGAAGGTGTAACTCGTTCTGTGAAGCAGAAAAGGATTGTGACGTACAACGATGTGTGAGAAGCATGGGGCGTGTATCAGAATTATTGATGTGATAACCAATACTGCTAAAATTTCAACGTTTCACAACATTCACACATAAATTACGCACACGACCTCTTTACGGTAATGTTACTCCTTGTAAAACGGTACGTTATGGCTTTTTTCTCGGTTTTAGACAATCCACACAAAAAAACTGGACAAGTATAAATTTTCTTTTACAAATTGCTCTTGACCGTTTTCTTTTTTCTCGTTACTATTCCGCTTGACGGGTTATTGCGGATTCGTCTTGCGTTTTGTTATTGTTATGCTGCGAAGAGCGATTGTTATCTGCTGCTTCGATTTACACTTTTAGAAAATATTAATTAGAAAGTATTAAAATGAAAGGGAATTTTAATTCTTCTTCGTCAACCGCGTCCGCTGCTCAAAGCGTTGCGTTGCTCGACTTATCGCGTCAGTACAACGTTTTGAAAGACGAGATGCTCATTGCATTGAAACACGTTTGCGATAGCGGACAATTCGTTCTCGGACCTACAGTCGTTGAATTGGAGCATAATATCGCGTCGTATTGTCAGGTTGACCACGCGGTCGGTTGCGCGTCGGGAAGTGACGCTTTGTTGCTCGCTTTGATGGTGAACGAAATCGGTAAAGGTGACGAGGTTATCGTTCCCAGTTTTACATTTTTCGCGACAGTTAGCGCGGTGACTCGGCTCGGTGCGACACCTGTTTTTGCTGACATTGACCCCGTTACGTTCAATATCGAACCGAACGAAGTCCGGCGGCTTGTTACCTCGCGTACAAAGGCAATAATGCCGGTTCATTTGTTCGGACAGATGGCGGATATGATTGCACTGAACGACATCGCTCATTCGGCACCGTCGCCGATTCTCGTTGTCGAAGACGCGGCACAGTCAATTGGTGCGGAACTCGATGGACGGCGTGCGGGAAGTTGGGGTGATATGACGGCGTTGAGTTTTTATCCGACAAAGAATCTCGGTGGTGCCGGTGACGGCGGAATGGTTGTAACCCGCGATGCGGAACTTGCGAAGAAGTTGCGGCTGTATCGCGGTCACGGAATGGAGCCGCGTTATTATCATAGTGTTGTCGGGATTAACAGTCGTCTCGACGCGTTTCAGGCGGCGATACTGAATGTGAAGATGCAGTATCTCGAAAACTGGTCGCAGCAGCGTGACCGTAACGCTCAAAGATATTCGGAGTTGTTCAGCGAACACGGGCTAGCGGACTATATCGTGTTGCCGCAAACGAAACCGAATCGGCGGCACGTTTGGAATCAATATACGATTCGGGTTTTGCCGGAACTGCGGACAACGATGCGTCAATATCTTTCGGAAAAGAAGATTGGTTCGGAAATTTATTATCCGCTTGGTGTTCACGAGCAGAAGTGTTACACGAATCTGGGTTATGACCCGCAGTCGTTGCCGGAGACGTACCGTGCGAGCCGCGAGGTGGTAGCGTTGCCGATTTATCCAGAGTTGACGGAACAGGAACAGGTAACGGTTGTGCAAGGAATCAAAACGTTCTTCGACGAGAACGTTGCGCGTAAACTGTACCCAAGCGGACTACCAAGCCGCGAGGCAGCGTAGTATTTATATTGCTTACGACTTCCATCGTTGGTTTCAACCAACGGTAGGAAGTCAATTCTGTTCAGGGCATCTTTCCACGAGAATTGCAAAGTTCTCCCACTTAAAAAATCCTCCCGGCATTTTCCCCGTTTATTTGTACGGTATAGATTCGTAACGATGTCGTATCGTTACGTGACGCAGCATCAACGTTTACAGCAAAAACTAGTGAACGTTTTATTCCTTTTATCATTGATTTGTTGGCAGTATCAGATTTTGAACGCTAGCCAATTGAGTAGATGTGACGGATTCCACTGAATACTCTCCGCGACTGCCCGTAAGATGTCGTGTGGATTTGGCAACAACCACAGCACAGAAAGTGATTACGTATCAGTTGCAGAATAAGTACCGCCCAAACAAAA
>JAITST010000080.1 GCA_031287585.1 Planctomycetaceae bacterium
GGAATTGATGCTTGCGAATCTGTTGGCGTTATTTTGTACCGAAAACCTGTTCCGAGTTTCACGCCGGGCATGAAACGGTGCGAGCCGAAGAATTGAGCGAACGACAAATAGAAACAGCCCGAAACCGCACCGCCGCTCATAAGGCAATGATTGAGCAAACCATCGTCGTCAGCACGAACAAGGAACAGCGTTCCGGCATCGTGCCACTGACGAAAATAAAAAACGCTGTCGGCTTCACGATCAATGATGGCAACCGGCGTGCCGCCAAGACACATCGACGGTGTCGCTTGCATCATCGGCAGCACTTGGTCGAGGTGATTCGTTCCCGACTCTGGGGCTTTGTCCATCGCACTCAAAAAGCCAGCGGCGGTTTTCATGTGGGCTCGAACCAACGCAATCGGAGAACCGTTATCGGCGTTGACCGCGAGTTGAGCGGTGAAATCGTAACCGTGGTTGTCTTTCAGGCAGTCGCTGATGCGATCGACTTTGGACACATGATTTTTGTAATCGAGTTTGCACCAATCGAAAACGTGGAGAACATAACATCCGTTGATTTGTTGCTGTACAAGTTGCCGCAACGGAGCGACGAGAAGTTGAGTAGTGATGTGCTGGTTCGCCAGAAACCGCCAGACACCCTGCGTCACGACGAGACCGGAACTCACACTCGCCGGAATGGAAAGTCCCACGGCAATACGCTGATAATGCTGCATCGATTGACCGACTATCATCCGGTAACGATTTGTGCGACGCTTGTCACCAAAATTAATGTCAAAATGAAACGCATGCTGCCAATCTTAACCATTTTCGCAAATCCACGCAATCGCAAAATAGTTCCGTAGATACTATTGACTACCGTTCGGGGTTGCTGTTTGTTACGGTATTGTTTGTTGAAAGAAATCCGACATCGGTTTTGTTTCAATTTCTGAATCGTCGTCAAAATTGTCGTCGTTATCATCTGATAACGGATTATTTTTTATGTCGTCTTTCAACAAATTAACGTTATTGTTCACAATGTCATTGAGCCGGGCTCAAAAATCCCGCCGTAAATCTGGCGGTGAAAGTGTTCGATGAATTGACCGAAAATCATTCGGTTGTACTCGACGGGCTTGGCATCTTGCTGCACGGTAAACTTGTTGTCCTGTCCGAAAGCGGTCAGCGGCAAAAGGAACGAAAAAATGAAAACGATCAAAGTGTTCTTCATGGCTACTGTTAGGGTTGAAATTTTTGGAGTGCTGACATAAAGACAGTGTTCGTTACACTATCACAAGGCAACCTCCAACAACCCCTTCATTTTATCAAAAAGAAAAATACGCAATAGGGGAGGAATTTTTCTTCAAACATTGCGGAGAAATGTCATTGTATTTATTTCTGGTTTGTGTTACAATGCCCCTCGTCCATTGTCCATTTCTGCATTACAACATAAACAATACCAGTTTTGAATGGGTTATCATTCTATGGATGTTTAGAGGTTTTTATTTATGTACCGTAATATTTCAATCAGTGATAAACATGACAAAGCATCTTTTTCTCTTTTTAGCAGCACTGCTATACAGTTGCAACGCGATTGCTTCGCTCGACGGCGAGAGCAAGTATCAATCGTTTTCACCGGACGGCATTCCGTTTATCGTTGCCGATAAATCTTGGGACGTTGATAAGGTCGGTAATCATCGGGCGGTAGTCGAAGTGTCCGTGAAAGCGGATGCGGTGCGAGTTGTTCTGCCGTGGCGGCGGGCGGATTTGCTGCCGGAATCCAAACGTATCGTGGTAAAAGATACTATCGGGAACGATGTTGCCAACATTTCTGTTATCAGTCTTTCGGCTGAAAAGGGGGAAATTGCCTTTCAACCCGAAACGGGCGCGGGAACCTATTATGTTTATTATTTGCCATACACTTTCCGAAAACGCGATGGCGATGCCCGTAACGGAAAACCGTGGAACGACTATCTGCCGCCTCAATATGCCGCTACCCCGGAATGGGAAAAATTCGTAAAGGCAAACTTCGCGTCATTGCTCGAAGCAAAAGTGCAACGCTTTGAAACCCGTTCCAAGTTTGATGCCTTTACGCCAATGGGCTTGATTGCGACCGAAAACGAAATACAGGAATTGAAGGAAAAGCATACGGAAATCTTTGTTGTGTTTCCCGAAGACCGGGCGTTTCCGATTAGTTTGCGAACCGTTCCGGCACGCTGGGCGGTCAACGGTGCATCACATTCTTTTGCGGGATACGCCTTGCCCAACGAGTATTACACCTGGCAAATCGGCGTTTGGGCAGCGAAGGAACCATTAAAAAATGTTCGGCTTACATTCAGCGATTTCACGCATAGTTCAGGCAAAGAGACGATACCGGCAAGCACGATTACTTGTTTCAATCAGGAAGGAATCAACTGGAACGGCAAACCCATCACGTTTGACGTGAATGTCCCCGAAAATAAAGTGCAGGCGTTGTGGTGCGGATTACAGATTCCCAAAGAGATACAAGGCGGGAAATATACGGGAACGGTTACCGTTTCGACAGAAAATACAACGCCGCAAACGGTGAATGTCGTGATTGATGTCGGCAACGAAATTCTTGCCGACAAAGGCGATGGCGACCTGTGGCGGCACTCCCGTCTCCGTTGGCTGAACTCGACTATCGGGATAGATGATTTGCCCGTTGCACCCTATAACAAAATGAAGTTGGACGGAAATAAAATCACCGCCACCGGAAAGACCGTTCTTGTCGGGAAAAACGGTTTGCCGCAATCTATTGAGGTGAACGAGCAAAAGATACTTGCCGAACCGATGACATTTATTGTTGAAACCGATAACGGGCAAATTGCTTTTACTGCCGACAATGTGCAACTCGAACAAACGGCGGACGGATTGGTGCGTTGGAAAGCGTCGTCGAAGCAAAACGGTTTGAACTTTGAGTGCAAGGCATCGATGGAATTTGACGGTTACCTGCGGTACAACTTTAAACTCTCTTCCGACGGGGAAATGCAGGTGAAGGACATTCGGCTGACAACTCCATACACGGCGGATTCTTCGGCGTATTTTATGGGGATCGGTTTTAAGGGAGGAGAACGTCCGGCGGATTATTCGTGGGATTGGAAAGGTTCTTGGGACAGTTATTGGATGGGCGGTACGTCGGCAGGACTGCACACGGAGTTTCGCGGCGGCGCATATCACGGACCGCTGCTCAACGATTACAAACCGTCACCGCCGAAAACATGGGCGAATGATGGAAAAGGGAAGATTCGTATCAACGGAACTTCCGTCATTGCGTCAACGGGAAACAGCACGGTGTCGAGTGTTCCGCTTGATTTTGAATTTTCGTTGCTGGTAACGCCGGTCAAACCACTGAATCCCGCCAAACATTTTGCCGAAAAATATTATCATACATATCACACCAACGATGAAACTTACACTCAAGCAATGGCGGACGGAGCAAATATCATCAACATTCATCAAGCCAATCTGTTGAATTTGTATATCAATTATCCGTTCATCATTCGCGAACCGTTGAAGAAGTTTATCCGCGAGCAGCATGAAAACAGCCGGAAAGTGAAACTGTATTATACCGTCCGCGAAGTTTCTACGTATGCAGCCGAAATTCACGCTTTGAAGAGTTTGAACCATGAGATTTTCGTGAGCGGTCGCGGATTCGGGTTGCCTTGGTATTGCGAGCATTTGATAGACGATTACAGACCGGCGTGGTACTCCGAGTTGCCGGAACAATGTCACGACGCGTCTCTTGTGCTGAACGGTTTTTCGCGATGGATAAACTATTATCTCGAAGGTTTGCGATGGATGTTTGAGAACTATGAAATTGACGGCATCTATATGGACGATGTTTCGTTTGACCGCGAAGTGATGAAACGGATACGCAAAATTATGGCGCAATACCGCCCCGGCGCAATGATAGACCTTCACTCAAATACCGGCTATTCGGTTGGCGCGGCAAATCAATACGCGGACTTTTTCCCGTATGTTGACCGACTTTGGTTCGGCGAAAGTTTTCGCTACAACCAAATGATGCCCGACGAATGGTTTGTAACGTTCTCCGGCATTCCTTTCGGACAGATGAGCGATATGCTCCAAAGCGGCGGTAACCGTTTTCTTGGTATGGTGTATGGAGCGACAGCCCGACATTCGTGGGAATGTGAGCCGCCCCCTTCGCCCGCTCCCGTGTGGAAACTTTGGAACTCGTTTGGAAT
>JAITST010000189.1 GCA_031287585.1 Planctomycetaceae bacterium
TATTGTTTTACGGTGACTTAACAAGGATTTAGGGCATTATTTTGTTATGTTACTCGGACACAGCATTTTTTTGTGCCATTTAGTTGAAAACAAAATCCCCCACTAAAGTTTACACACCCCGTATAATACGTTTGTTTGTGGTACGTCTTGAAAACCAATCTATATCTGGTACAATCTCTGCGACTACTTTTGTATTTGTCTCAATTCATTCAAACAAGGAAATATTATGGAACAACAAACACAGCAACCGCAGGAAAAAGCCACGCTTACTCTCGGCGACACCGTTATTGAATTGCCGGTTTATATCGGAACAGAAGGCGAGAAAGTTATCGACATTAACGGGATTTACGATTCGTACAAGTTGACGACCTACGACCCGTCGTTGTCGAACACCGCCGTTTGCCGAAGTAAGATTACATACATTGACGGCGATAGCGGTGTACTGCGTTATCGCGGGATTCCGATTGAACAGTTTAACCAGCCGGGTCCTAATTTCATCGAGGTTGCGTGGACTCTTATTTTCGGACGCTTGCCTAACACAACGGAGTTGAGCGATTTTCGCAATCGGCTCACCGAGAACGAACTCATTCACGAGGGGTTACGGCGGCAGTTTAACGAAATTCCTCCGAAGTCGCCGCCGATGGCGATTTTGTCAGCGATGTTGAGCCAACTCGCGTGTTACTACGAAAAATTTCTGCCGCTTGGTGACGACGACTTGTTCATTGAAGCGGCGGCACGACTGATAAGCAAAGCCCGTACAATCGCCGCGTATTCGTACCGCCGCTCGAAAGGGTTACCGTTCAATTATCCCGACCCGAACTTGCGTTACGGTGCAAACTTTCTACACATGATGTTTTCGATTCCGCACCAACAATACGTAATCAGTGAGGAAGTTGAAGATGCGTTAAATCTGATATTGATTCTCCACGCTGACCACGAGCAAAACTGTTCGACGGCAACGGTACGTGTTGTCGGTTCGGCACGCGCGAACTTGTTCGCGTCATGCGCGGCGGGAGTGAGTGCGTTGTGGGGACCGCGTCACGGCGGCGCAAATGTTGAGGTAATGAAGATGTTGGAAGACATTCACAAGGGCGGTCTGACACCGGAAAGTTGTATCGAAGCGGCGAAGGACAAAACGAATCCGTTCCTGCTTTACGGGTTCGGGCATCGTGTTTACAAAAACTACGACCCGCGCGCGAAGGTATTAAAAGACGCGTGTGACAAAGTTTTCGGTATGAAACACAACAAAGACCCGTTACTTGACATCGCACGCAAACTCGAAGAAATCGCGTTAAAAGACCCTTACTTCATTGAGCGAAAACTATATCCGAACGTTGATTTTTACAGCGGTATTCTGTTGCGGGCGATGGGAATACCAACGAATATGTTCACGGTAATTTTCGCGATAGGACGTTTGCCCGGCTGGATTGCGCAATGGAAAGAACAGCACGATGACACGACGCAACGAATTATCAGACCGCGTCAGTTGTACGAAGGAAATACGATAAGTGAGTATGTGCCGATTGAGGAAAGAAATACTGATAGTTGAAAATTGCGTTACCGCCTGCCATGTGTGACCAACTTTCAATCGTGACAGATATAAAATTTGTCACATAATTGAATACTTTGTACTACACAGATTTTGTTGTACTTTGATGATTTGTTTATTCATTGTTTTTTATAACTTTTTTTAGATAGGAATTTTTATGAGCCAAGACGAAACGTCAACTTCCGTCCAACCAGTTATCACCGAAGCCGAAATTTTGAGACGCATTGGTGATACCGCTTACAACTTTTTTAGCGAAACACTAAACACGCCGAGTGTTACCGGTTTTGAGATGCCGGTTCAGCAGTTGGTTCGTGATTACATCTCGCCGCATTGTGATTCTGTTGTCACCGACGAACACGGAAACGTTGCCGCCGCGTTGCACCCGAACGCTCCGAAACGCATAATGCTCGCCGGACATTGCGACCAAATCGGGATGTTGATCAGTTACATTGACAACGAAGGTTTTCTGTACGCGGTAACGGTCGGCGGTTGGGATATTGTTCAACTTGTCGGACAACGTGTTAAGATTTGGACGAAGGGCGGCGCGGTGAGCGGCGTACTCGGACGAAAGCCGATTCACCTGATGGACGACGATGACCGGAAAAAAGTTCCGAAGATAAAAGACTTGTGGATTGACATCGGTGCGAAAGACAAGGAGGAAGCCGAATCGCTGGTAACAGTCGGCGACCCGATAACGGTTGAGTTGACGGTAATGCGGATGCGAAATGCGTTGCTCGCGGCGGCGGCGACAGACGACAAGGCGGGTATGTGGGTTGTGATGGAAGCGTTACGGCGTATTGATAAGAATAAGTTACACCCCGAAGTCGGCGTGTTTGCGGTATCGACGGTGCAGGAAGAAATTGGTTTGCGCGGCGCGAAAACGAGCGCGTTCGGTATCGACCCGCAAATTGGAATCGCGGTTGACGTAACGTTTGCAACGGACTGCCCGACGATAGAAAAGAAACAAAACGGCGACGTAAAACTCGGTGCTGGTCCTGTTGTCAGCCGAGGACCGAATATGTCGGTAAAACTCGTGAACGCGATTTCGGAAATAGCGAAGTCAAACGAAATACCGGTACAATATTGCGCCGAAGGACGAGCAACAGGTACCGACGCTAATTCGATACAAGTGAATCGTGCCGGAGTTGCAACGGCGTTGATAAGCATACCAAACCGCTATATGCACTCACCGGTAGAGGTAATATCGTTGGCGGACATAGACAACGCGGCAAATTTGCTGGCAAGATATTGTGAATCCGTAAAGCCGGATACAAACTATATTCCGTCGGTATGATGGCGGAATACATTGAGAGAGGAGTTTGTTGTTGTAATCTTCTCTAGATTGGTGTGCTGAAAGTTTTTCACGTCCGACATTTTACGGTGTCGGACAACGATGTTTTTTTGGTTATTGTCTTTAGAATTTTAGTGATTCCCCCTTTATAATTATGTGAGGATTTTATGCGTAGAGTGATTTTTTTATCAGTACAGTGTATTGTGATTTTGATGTTAATCAATTCCCATCTCTTGGTCTTTTCTCAAGAGCCAACATTGGATTTCATGTCGGTAATTGATCACTATGAAAAATCAATACAAAGCATTCGCTCGTTGCAGTATTCCTATAATCTCGAATACGAACAAGATGCTGTTTATCGGTATCATAACCAAAAGACGTACTTATCGTATCACTATCCGCAATCAAAAGCATCAAATATTCAAGTCGAAAAGGAAATGTTAGCGAAGGATAGTCGATTTGTCGTTGTAACAAATAACAAGGAGAGTAATGAAAATAGCGATATTCAGATAATGGCGCAAAACTTTTCAAAAAAAAATAATGATGTACCACAGATTTTCTCAATTACACATCCTTGTTTACTGGGATTTATTAGTGGATCGCCAAAAAAAATAGATTATATTCCGAAATTGTTGCGGGAATACGTTACTTCCGCAAAAAATGAAATCGTTGATGGTCAATCAATGGTGCATTTACATGGCTTAAAAGATGGGCTGGAAGTCTCGGCTTGGATAGTTCCTTCCCAAAATTATTCTTTGTATCGTATCCAATATAAGATTGATGAAAAATCGTCACCCGGCGGGGAAATGATTTCGTTCGATTATAAACCGAAAAATTTTCAGCAGTATGGTGATATTTGGCTTCCTTCCGACTACAACTATGACTATACTATGTTGACTATAAACTATGAATATGACAAAAATATGGTATTGGTGCCGGGAAAACTTACGAAAGGCAGCCAAAGTCCATCAGTAAAATTGGAAAATATAAAGGTAAATGCCAATATTCCGAATCGGGTGTTCTCAATAAAAACAAAAATACCAAACGGCACCAGAGTTACAGTGTTAGATGCGCAACAAATCGAATACGTTTGGTTTGACGGAGTTATTGAACCGAAGACAGATGACTTAATGCTCCGTATCGCAAGAGGCGGACATCGTTTTATGCCGGGTGTGGGTGAGCCGCGTTTTTGGTTAATAGCTACCGGTCTTTTTTTCATTATTTTGGGTATTGCTCTCAAAATTAGAGCGTATCTCAAACAGCGACGGCGGGGATAACGTATGCCAAGAATATTTTCTTTACTCCTGTACCGCTTCCCGGTGAATTTGTACAAGGTATCGACACCCAAAAACGCGACTTTGAACGTGGTCTTGGCTCTTATCTATTCGGAAAACATCAGCAACACGGCTGGTGGTATTATTACCTCATCGTTCTCGCATTGAAAGAGCCGCTCGGAACATTGCTTTTATTCTGTTTCGCAACCGGACTCATCTTTCGCAAAAATTATCGTGGGCAATGGAACGATGAAATTTTTATTATTTTGCCGATGATTGTTTTCTTGCTGCTGTTATGCAGTCAGGACGGTTTTTCAATTCATCCGCGTTATTTGCTTCCTTTTCTGCCGTTTTTCTACCTGTTTATTTCGCGGGTCGGTAAAGGTTTCGTCCTGAAACAGCATTCGATTCGAATAATCACGTCCGCTTGCCTCCTTTGGATTGTTGGCAGTTCCCTTTGGTATTATCCCTGTTCGATGGCGTATTTCAATGAAATTATTCCTGTACAAAAACGTCCTGAAATTCTACTCGGCAGTAATATTGATTGGGGACAAAATGCGTATTTTCTAAAATCGTATCTCGAAAAACATCCCGAAGTCTCACCAGTCAAAATTGTGTATTCCTGTCCTGAAGACATAAGCCGTCTTGGAATCAAAACTGAAGGTGAACCGCCGTACCAACCTGAACCCGGTTGGTACGCTCTCGGTGTCAATGATATCTACGCATCAAGCGGTGACTACGCTTGGCTAAAAAAATTCAATCCAAATAAAATCATTGCTTATTCAATTTATGTTTATCACATCACACAAGATGATATTGATAGCATCAAACCGGTACTGCCAAACAATTCTGAATAAAAATCAAAAAACTCGCAAAAATATCACACTAAAGTGCAAGCGAATCCTACACACGCAATGACAACTTTTGGGCACTTCGCCGTGTAATTTTCGTTTGCACTTGACCAATAATACAATAGTCTCCGCTGTTATCGTTGAACGGTTGCAAGGTAAACCAACGATTGAAGAAACAATTGGTATTCCGTTTGTTTCGCCGTACTTACCGCGTGAGAATTTTTATCATCAACCGCCAATGCTTCCGAAAAGTTACGATACTGACGAAGGGTGGCGGGGCGGTCGATTGTGGAAAACGTTAGACGATATTTATTGTTACAAAGACGGTATGACTGTACAACGCAAGTCACGAATTGCGGCGTACCAAGCAACAATAAATTTTCCAAAAGATGACGGAGATTTACAACAGGGTGTTGTCAATTCAGTATAGAACCCCAGTCTTTGCTATTGTATAATTGGCATGACAGCAAAGACAAAATTTCTATACTGATTTGACAATACCTAAATTTTTATGATATTTGCGAAATTACCAATGTCGTAAATTTATGTTTTCAAATTGGAAATTACTTGCTCCGATTGGTGGAGTAAGATTTCGATAGCGTAACAATGTTAATGAGGATATCATTATGAAAAAAAGATTTGATTTGGTTGACACTCTGTTAGGGATGTCAATAGTGTTCCTTTTTTTGACCTTTTGTTTTCTGTGTGTTCCGACGGCTCATGCTAAATGTGACGGAGGTGTTTGTGTAACCAATTGTGATTACGTTAGACGAACAGGTGCCTGCGGGCTACCGACGACTGCCGGTTCGCTTAATCAGTCGATATGCGGTCAAGCAGACGACCCAGCTTGTGCAACTTGCGAGTGTCGCCCAACGGGACGTAGGGTCTGTGGGTGTTTACCGCCGCCACCGCCACCATCAGATGGTGCCTAATGTCTTTGAATATTATAGTACCGTTGCGTGTTCGTTCGTGTATGGGTAGGCATTTGTGCCTGCCCGATATTTTCAAGGTAATACTAACAATGTATCATTTAAGTATTGTCAATAATTTAATGTAGGAGGATGTTATGACCAATAAAAATTCATGTTTTCAATTTGTTTTGTTGTTTCTTGTTGCGTTATTCGCTTCAACTGCAATAGGTGAAACTTATGATTTGAAGACTATTATTCGTGAGTTGGAAAAAGGTTTATTGGCTTATGACAAATCATTAGAAGGTCATGAAATTCACGTGATTACCACAATGGGACCGCCTATTTCTAATGAAGTTAGTACATTTGAGATGAGGGGTATCATTGGTAAGGGTGCTTTAATTACAGAAGGTAGAGACTATGATATTCCTGATAAGTCATTCTACCATCATATCGTTGGAACAAATAGTGAGTATCTTTTTGAAATACAACGGTATAGAGCGGCAAACAGCCCTTGGAGAATTGATAATTTATTTCCACACTGGGAACAACGTAAAGATTTGGCGAGACGACTAGATCCCTTTTTTAGATGCCAGTTTTTTGCGGGTGGTGTTGTTATAGACAATTCGTGGTCGTCACTTGAATTTTGTTCACTTGATGGTTTTGAAATAACAGACATTCAGCAAATTGATTCTGACGGATACCATCTCGTTAAAGTATCATTTCAAATTCCACTGTCGTCTGGTATTGATTATCGGGCCCCCCCTTATAGCGGCTTTCTCGTTTTTAACACGAGTCTCAACTGGCTACTAAAGGAAGCAAGCATAAAATTTAATGAACAAACAGAAGAGGGGAATGATGTTACTGTTCGTTGCGAAATGTCGTCAGATTTTAAGAAACGTGACAATGAAGATGGCTACTATGTTTCCAGAACGTTAGCAAAGTATTTTGAAGGGGAAAAAGAATTGCCAAATTGGGAGAAGGAAAGAATTTTCACAATAAAGAAAATTGAATACTTAGACGATTCCCGTTTTACTCTTTCGTACTATGGTTTTCCTGAACCTGATTTTGATAGCGTGTCGCATCCTAACCGATTCCGTTACATATTGTTGACAATCAATGGTATTGTTTTACTATTGCTGCTGGTATATTTCATTTACAGAAAACATCAGAAAAGAAAAAATGAAACTGAATAAAAAACTTGTTATTTCGTTAATTGGCGGAACAATTATCTTTTTAATCCTAATTGGTGTTGTAGGCGGTTGGTTTGGTGGTGTTGGACAACTCATTGCTTACATCAACGGTGAGTCTGTTTACTTTTTTCCGACAACAATTGACATTGGTCAATGTGAGGCAGGGGAAAAAACCGTTGTTGTTTTCCACATGACAAATCTAACATCAAAAGACATTACGATTGTTAGTGAACAGTCCAGTTGTCCTTGCACCGTCTCTGAACAGATGCCAATTACTGCACCGTCAGGGAAAACAATAGACCTAAAAATTAATGTAACTCTTTCAAAATATGATTCGTCATTCGACCAAACAGTTGCCTTTTTCACAAACGAGCGAGATAAACTTGTGATACATCCGGTGCGAATTGTAGCAACTATACCAGTGCCGCTTCCGAAACCTGTTGTAGATCCATAATCATTTACAAACTCATATTTAAGATGTGCAAGACAATAAAATGGCAAGTGATAATGTAGTTTCACAAATGTTATGACACCTCTGTAATAAGGAGAATTGCTGACTACATTATCGTCTGCCATAGTAATATACAATTCGCAGACAGTTAGTTTTTCACCCTCATAATTACCACTCTTCCCATTATTATCATGACAAACAACACCCCAACCAACAGTCTGTCAACTGTATTCAACGCCATGAAATTGTTGTGTAACAAGTCGTTGATATACATTATCGTGTTTTTGCTATTGTCATTTATTGTTACGCCGCTTATTGCAAACGAACCGGTTCCGCCGCCGAAAGTCTCAACTTCTACCGGTATCTACGACATCAAATCCGCAGACGAAATTTACAAATTCACAGCGGCAGAGATTCGCGAGTTAGTCAAAATGGAAGATGCCAGAACACGCGG
>JAITST010000218.1 GCA_031287585.1 Planctomycetaceae bacterium
AAAACGGTTGCCGAGACGAAAGTTTGTTCGCAATTTTATCTGAACGGCGAAATGCCGAAGGAGATCACCGCAGCGTTCAAGAAAGTGCCGACCGGTGTAAAACTATCGGCAAACGTTCGGGCATTGGATTCGTTTGACAATGCTTCGGCAGCAATCGTCAGCAGTGAGTTTAACGTGTAGCCAATTTATCCGAAAATGCGGCGAATATATACCTAACACGGTCGAAAATTGGTAACCGTGTTAGGTATAACTGTTGGTTCTGCCCCGCAGATGCTATTGAAAATTTTTGTGGATTTTTGTAAACTCCGCTATGTTGTTTTATTTTAGAATTTCATCGGCGGTTCTCTTGGTGGCTTTGTTTTTTGCTGCTGGCTGCGCTATTCGTAATCCCATTCGTCCTTTGACTGCTATGATTGTTCGTAGCGGTGATCTGGCGTTGGCTGGTAACGCCGCGATGGAACGTGGAAACTGGGATGAAGCGGAGAAGAAGTTAAAAGAGGCAATTCGGTTAAACCCTGACGAAGTTGAGACGCGGCTAAACTACGCGGAAATTTTGTGGATTGTTGGAAAACGGAAAGACGCTTTGACCGTTTTATATGAGGCGGCGGAGCAATCTAGTAAACCAGCGGAGAAATCGCGGGTTGCGGCATCGGCGGCGGAGAAGTTGTTGGTACTGGAACAAAACGATGTTGCGTTGTCGTGGGCTGAACAGTGTGTTCGTGAGGCACCGCTTGAATATCGCGGCTGGTGGTTACGTGCAAGGGCGTTGATGCGGATTGGGAACGAGTACGATAAGAACGGCGAACGTGAGGCGGCGTTGAAGTTTTATTCTGACTCTTGTGAGAGTTTTTACCGTTCGCTCGCGTATCAGCCACCTGAACGTGAATTGTTGCCGGAACTCGCGACAGTGCAGATGCAAATGAGTGAAAACGAACACGCACTCGCAACGTGGCAGAATCTTCTACGTTTGTACCAATCGGGTGACGAACCGATAAACGCGATTTGTGCGAAAGGTGACACGCTGGCATTGCTCGGACGTGTTGACGACGCGGCGGGTTGTTTTCAGACAGCGGCGGCGCGTGAGCCGAATAACATTGCGATTTGCTTACGTTACGCGGAGTTGGAATCGCAGGCGGGAAGAGTTGAGCAGGCACAGCAGATTTTGTCGCGTGCAAACTGTATTGCACCGAATAATCCGGCGGTACTGAATCTTGCGACGAAGATTCAAGGTAACAACAAAAGTCGATAGAGACCACGAAACACCAACCAGAAGCATTGTTGAGGATTCACGCACATCTTTCATTTACGATTCGGTTATTGGAGAAATTGGAGCGGTTGTATCCTTTAGCATTGAAGATACATGTTATTCTTGATAACGCACAATATTATCATAGTAAAGAAGTTCGTGAATGGTTAGCGAAGCATAAGAATATCAAGTTACATTTTTTACTGGGCTATAGTCCGAACCTAAACTTGATTGAGCGATGTTGGAAGTTTTTCAACGAGAAGGTTCGGAACAATCGGTATTATGATACGTTTTCAAAATTTACGGAGGCGTGTAAAAGTTTCTTTCGTTGCCGAAAGAAATGGACGAAAGAACTACGCTCGCGAATCACACAAAACATTCACCAATTCAATGCCAATGTTTCAAGTAATTAGGGTATAAAACCAACCGGAACCGCTTCGTACACACGGTAACAAGAATTTCGCCTCACCGTTCTTGTCACGTTTCGTGATATAGGGTACAATACCGACGGTTGTATTTTTTATACGATTTTATTTTTACAGATACTTTTTCCATCATTCGTGATTCGTGAACAAAAATTATCTACCGGTTGTTGATGTGATTGCTGACAGATGTGTTAATTGCCACATGTGTATTGCCGTTTGTCCAGTCAAGTTTTGTAACATTGTGGCTGATGGAGTTGTTAAAGTCAAACACGATGCTTGCATTGGTTGTGGTGCGTGTGTTTCTGGTTGTACTCATGACGCTCGCGTCATCGTTGACGACCTTGAAAACTTTCTCGGCTCATTGCAGCGTGGTGAAAAAATTGTCGCGATGATTGCGCCAGCGGCGGCTTCTAACTTTCCTAATCAATATCGGCGTTTGATTTCGTGGTTACGGTCAATTGGAGTCGCGGCGGTTTTCGACGTTAGTTTTGGTGCGGAATTGGCGGCTCATTCTTACGTTGAACATATTCGCGGCAACTCCGATAATATCAAGTTGCTTATAACACAACCCTGTCCCGCGATTGTCAACTATATTGAGATGTACCAGCCGTCGCTCATCCCGTATCTCGCACCGTTCGGCAGCCCGATGCACCATCTTGTCGATTACATTCGCGAGCATCGTCCACAATATGCCGACGCGAAGGTTGTCGCGTTGTCGCCGTGTATAGCGAAACGGCGTGAGTTGGAGAGTTGCGGCTGCGGCGATTATAGTGTCACGTTCGCACGGCTAAACAACTATCTTACGAAACAGCGTATCAACCTCGACGACTTTCCCGAAGACGAGTTCGACAATCCGCCTGCCGATGTCGCGGTTTTGTTCCCGTCGCCCGGCGGACTATTGGAGTCAATCGTCGATGAAGTTCCGTATTTTGCCGCGAAGAGCCGTGTTATCGAAGGCGTTCCGACTATTTACCGTTATATGGAAAAGTTACCGCAGATGCTCCAACTTGGTCGTAATCCGTTGCTCATTGATTGCCTGAGTTGCGAACTTGGCTGCAACGGCGGTCCTGGCGCGGTGAATCACGACTTAGCGATGGACGATGTTGAATGGCATATTCGTAAACGTTACATCGCAAATAACAATAGTAGTAACAACACAACCAGTGCATCGAAAAAAACAAAACCGAAAGACGTTATATCACCCCGCGGTGAATTTCGCGAAAAGCATTGGAACGCAAAATTTGCACGGCGAAGTTACAAAAATCTGGCGGAATATTCGCATATCACTATCCCGTCCGATGACGTTATCGAAAAAATCTTTCACGAACGATTGTTGAAGGAAAACACTAAAGATGTGACGAACTGCGGTTCGTGCGGTTATCCAAATTGCCGAACGATGGCAATTGCGATTTATAACGGTTTGACGACGACGGAACGTTGTTACGTTTATCAGCATAAGAGACTCCTCAATCGTGAAAATGAACTTGCTGACCGTGAATCGTTGTTACAAAGCATCCTCAATGTCGCAACGACTGGATTTGTCGCGTTCTCAAACGAGCAAAACATTGTCACACATGTCAACAACACTTTCCTCAAAATCTGGAATATCGACGAATATATCATCGGCAAACCAACCGAGTGGTTACGCGAGAAGTTGTTCGCTCAGGAACTCAACCAGAGTGAACACCGTAAGGGATTCGAAAAATTTGTCACGACGTTAAAACCGGTACAAGGAACGACGGAACTCAAAGACGGACGTACAATCGCGTGGCGTGCAAACGCGGCGTTCGTTCACAACGGAGATATTCAGCGTGTTTGGAATTACGAAGACATAACAGAACGCGAAAACGCACTCAAAGCCGTTCATTTCAGCGACAAACTTCTCCGTGATATTCTCACTAACATTGATTTCGGAGTTTATGTCATTGACAGAAGTATGAACGTTTGGCTCGCCAATAACGCGATGGAAACGTTTTACAGCCGCATCAATGAACCGCTTCACGAAAAAAAGTGTTACGCCAAAGAATGTCGTGACAGCATTTGTGAAGATTGCTGCGCAGCGGAAGTTTTTGAAACCGGTAGTCCGAGAAGTATTGTCGTTCGCTGGCCGTCGGCTTCCGACACTGACGAAAAGGTACTTTGGATAGAGAAATCAATGTATCCGATTACCGATGAGATAACTGGCGAAGTTACGTTGGTAGTTTGTTTACTCCGCGATGTTACTGAACGTTTGGAATACGAGAATGAACTTAACGCACACCGTAATCATCTCGAAAGTTTAGTCGAAAAACGAACAAGTGAATTGACTATCGCGAAGATGACAGCCGAAGCGGCGAACCAAGCGAAGAGCGAATTTCTCGCGACGATGAGCCACGAAATACGTACTCCGCTCAACGCTGTCATCGGTCTATCGGACTTGCTTGTCGGCACAAAATTACAATCGAAACAGTTACACTACGTCAATCTCATCCGTTCGTCAGGCGAAGCACTGCTGTTTATCGTGAACGACATTCTCGACTTCTCTAAAATCGAATCGGGTGAGTTTGAAATTGATAACACACAGTTTGACTTACACGATGTTATCGAATCGTCAATCGGTACACAATTATCACGTGTCAACGCGAAGGGGCTTGAGTTGTGTTACACGTGCGACGAACCGATGCCGCGTCTTGTAACCGGTGACGGCAATCGGTTGCGTCAAGTACTGATAAACCTGTTGAATAACGCTATCAAGTTTACGGAAGTTGGCGGCGTTCGCTTGCACATCAAAGTGTTGGGATACGACACGAACACGATAACGATTGAGTTTAGCGTAACCGATACGGGCATTGGTATTCCGGCTGACAAGATGAACAAGTTATTCCGCAGTTTCTCACAGGTTGACTCGGCGACATCACGTAATTACGGAGGTACAGGACTTGGTTTGGTGATATGCAAACGAATCGTGAATCTGATGGGCGGTGAGATTGAGGTGGAGAGTAAAGCGGGAAGCGGGTCTCGGTTTTGGTTTCACGTAACGTTTGGTTGTGACCCGGCTTTGTTGAAATGTCAGGAAATTGACGAGTGGTCTTGCCGCAAACAAATTGAGATGTATGGGACGCGAGTTTGTCCGCGTAACGGTTGCAGGTCGCCAATCGAACGGCAGCCGATTGAAGGAAAACACGTGTTGATAGTTGACGATAATGACGTGCAGTTGGCAGTAATGAATGAGTTGATGAACTCGTGGAAAATCAAAGCGGCAACAGTGACGAGTGGTGACGAAACGTTACGGAGACTGAAAGACGCGGTCAAACGTAAAGAACCTTACGACGTGTTATTGGTTGATTCGACGATTGTCGGCAGTACGGGTAAGGAGTTGGTGAACGCGGTTTTGCGTGAGAACGATTTTGCGGAGTTGAAAATTGTACTATTGTCGGGACTTGAAGATGCGGTTAGTATAAATGAAGAAATTTCGCACACAAGGGTAGTCTGCGTACCGAAGCCGGTGATAGCGTCAATGTTATACGATACGATGAGTTTACTATTGTTTGGTGAGAACGCGGTAAGTTCGGTGGCGGACGAATCAGGAATTGTGAGTCAAGTTGCCGAAACGGTAGCGGCAGATGGCTGGAAAGAACACGCATACATATTAGTCGCGGAAGATAACAAGGTAAATCAAATAGTAGTAAGAGGAATTTTGGACGCGGCGGGTATGAAGTGTAAATTGGTAATGAACGGAGAGGAGGCGTTTGAAACGTTCAAGAGCGAAAAGTTTTCGTTAATACTAATGGATTGCCAAATGCCAACTGTTGACGGACATCAGGCAACAAAAATGATAAGAGAACACGAGAAACAAAACAACCTGACAAAGATTCCAATAATTGCCTTAACAGCAAACGCAATAGTAGGAGATGCCGAGAAATGTATTGAATCAGGAATGGACGCATATTGCTCAAAACCGGTCAATCCGAAGACACTGTTGGAACAGATAGAAAGTATGTTGAACGTGTAAGTGAGTATTGCAGCGTTTTATTGTGTTTCGTTTACAGTTTGAATAGCAATACCTTGCATAACGTCTTCACTACAATTATAATTACCCAAGATTTCGCAGACGTTTTCCAGTTTGTATCATTTGAAGATGATTTTCCGAAAATCGAAGAGGAGATGAAGAAACTCATCAAACTCGACGAAGCATTTGAACGTATCGAACTGCCGCACGCCGAAGCCCTCGAACTCCTCGCTGGTATGGGACAAACGCTCAAAGCCGAACATTTCAACGATGGCTTGGCGGAAGAAAAGACTGTCTCGTTTTATCGGCAAGGCGAATTTCTCGACCTCTGCCGAGGTCCGCACATTCCGTCGCCGAGATTTATCGGGGCGTTCAAATTGACATCCGCTGCCTGGGGGATTGCGGACTGCGGCTAAAAGTTGTATCCTTATGTTCTTGTTGCCGAAACTATTTGCGTCAATCAGAAAAGGAAAATGGCAGATAATTCTGTACAACAGTTACCCATGATGCTTTTCAAATCGGACAAACAATAAGGCAGCTCCTGTCAAACGAATAGAATACAACATTACATTAGACCAAATGGATATTCACGGCAAAATCACCGGTATTAAATATACTCCGCTTCTCACTGAACTGTTAAGACAAGTTAATTTTAACGATTTCAATGTGAACGCTGCTCCGACAGCACTGGACTGCAAAAACTGGGCGCGGAATGGGGGGGAATAAGATATAAATTACACTTTTTTAACCCCCGTTTTTGGAGTCCCTAATGAGTAAAAAACGTACCACTTACACGCCGGA
>JAITST010000226.1 GCA_031287585.1 Planctomycetaceae bacterium
TCCGGCGTGTAAGTGGTACGTTTTTTACTCATTAGGGACTCCAAAAACGGGGGTTAAAAAAGTGTAATTTATATCTTATTCCCCCCCATTCCGCGCCCAGTTTTTGCAGTCCAGTGCTGAATATAGTTATTTTAGATTTGATTTTACAAAATCTAAAATCATAAATCTACAATTCTTTTCTTTTTTCGTGCCATCGTGTCTTCGGGGTTAATTATTGCATTTAATCGAAAATAAAATTCCCCCTTTATTTTTACACCCCCAGTTTTTCGATCAAGCAATTCCTCAATCGCACTCTGGATTTTGTATGTGAGAGTACAGGTTTATACCATTGGTTATCAATACCGCATTGATGAAAATCTGCAACACTAGCACGACCATAAGATAGATAATTACACGATGACGCTGTCAATTACTATTCAGGGTGGAAAACGAAATAGATTTACCCGCCGCTTCTCACGTCAAATCTCACGTCTCCGCGTCTAAATCATAACGGAATACATTCGTTGGTACGCTTTGGTGTTCTGTTATGTTGTATAGCGGTGCTAGTTCGTCTAGTGTTGCTTTTAGTTTTGCTTCGTCCAGACTCGTTGCCCAGAGGATTTTTATCGCTCCACCGCAGTTGCCGTTTTCCATATCCGCTACTGTTGGCAACGATGCCAGTATCGTCCCGTAGTAGCACAGTTTTCGCAACGTCAAGTACGCTACCAAGTAATCACCTTGCCGCGATGGTTTGAAACGTAAAAACGTTTCGTATGCACCGCTGCCTTGTTTCAACGCGCCCAATAACTGCAATTCTACCAACGGTCCTAACGTGAATGTCGAACCCATAAGTTGGTCGGGGTCTGTTATCGCCGTGTTTGCTTGCAGACCGCGAATGATTGCGTCGATTCGTCCTCGTACTTGTGTGTTTTCGGGAACTTCCTCGTTCGGTACCAATTTCGTCGCCTTAATCAAATCCGCAACGCCGTCGAGCATCAAGTCCATCAAATCCTGCGACATCTGTACCCGTCCGTTACGCAAATAATCGAGCAACGTTTCAAGTGCGTGAGCCAATGCCGCCGGATTGTTCGCCCCCAACATCGCGAAGTTTCCCTTTGCCGCGTGTAACCGGCGAAACGCTCCCTTCATCAATTCGCCGTCATCTGACTGATTTTCAAGCGACAACAACGAATCCTGCAACTCCATCAAACCGCGAGTCAACTCGTCGAGCAAATCGCTTACGTCCGAACCGCTCAAATCCTTCTGCCCTGTCTCGTCCAGCCGCGCCGCAATCTTGTCACGGTTTGCTGACAACTTCGCCTTGTTAATCAACTCCTCCTGCGAATGTTTCATCAACGTCGTATCGGGTAACGATGACGCTGCGGAACCCGACTGCGTTCCCATTCCCATATCGAGCAGCGAAGCCGCTTTGTCGCCATCACTGAACGCCTGCGCGTCCTCGTGTCCTTCTTCCTGCGTCAACATTTCACCGGTAGCAATCGCAACGAGTTCGTCAACATCAACTGTCATACCGACACGTCCGCCGCTAATGATGCACGTTCCCGAAATACCGCGTGCGGCATCTGCACCGAACATCGTTGTATCAAGCGGAACGTTCACCAATTTCGCCGGTGCGAGAAACTCGGTAACGGAAACGGCAATACGGCTGTGTTTACCTTCGATAACAACAACAGGAACAATTCCCTCTTTCTCCTGCGGCGACGGTTCGGCACCGAGAAGTTGCTGCAAATCGAGCAACGTAATCGGTTCACCGAGATAACGGATAAATCTGTCACGGTCAAGACTCGCCTGAATTTCTTCTGTACGAATACCTTGCAGACTAACAACTTTGTCAATCGACAACGCATACAAAGATTGTCCGCAACGAACAATCAAACCGTCAATGATGTTGACCGCCTTCAATTTCGGAATCTTCATACGGAACGTCGTACCCTGCGTGAGAGTTTGTTCCATTTCAAGAGTTCCGCTAAATTCGTTGACCATTGTGCGAACGAGGTCAAGCCCGACACCGCGTCCCGACGTATCGGTCGCCCTTTGCCGTGTTGAAAAACCACTGCTGCAAAGTATGTTGAGAATGTTCGGTGTTTCGGTCGGTTTAATCATACCGAGTAACCGCGCACGTTCGATAACCGCCTTCTCGTCGATACCGCGTCCATCGTCCGAGACAACGATTTCAGTTTCGTGTTCACGTTCAACGGCACGTAAAAGGACGATACCTTTCTCGTGTTTTCCGGCGTGAATACGTTCGATAGGTGTTTCGAGACCGTGGTCGGCGGCGTTGCGCAAAAGATGTAGTAGCGGTTCAACGAGACGTTCGGCGAGTGCCTTGTCAACCATTACTTTTTCACCTTCAAACTTGAGGTCAATTTCCTTTTTGAGACTACGCGCGAGGTCACGGACGGGACGGCGGAACAACTTGAATGTCTCACCGATTTCGACCATACGAATCGCCATCACAAGGTCGTGCAAGTCCTGACTGATACGCCGTGACGATTCATCGGCGGCTTTGATAGTCTGCAAGTTGTTCTCTGTCGGTGCGCGGCGTTGTACCGATGCGTCAACCATATCACGTTGCAACTCGTGCAGCGTCGAACTGGTGATAATGACTTCACCTGCAAGGTTTAGCAGTTTGTCGAGATGCTCCAACCGTACAACCATACGGTCAATTGAGTGTGTGTTTGTAAGTTCAGACATTTCGCATCACCCTCATAATTACCTGTGCAACAATTTCTTTGTCAAACGGTTTCGGCATAAAATCGTCCGCGCCGAATTTTAATCCTTTCATAACGTTACGGGAATCGCTCTCGGTTGAAACGAGTACAAACGGAGTACCATCGTACCAAGTTGACTGTTGTAACCGATAACAAAATTCAAAACCGTCCATCTTCGGCATACTAATATCAGAAAAGATAACGACATAACGACCGCGTTCTTTCGTCTCCAGCGCGTCGAGAGCAACACGACCATTGACCGCTTCTTCAACTTCAAAACCTAATTCGGTCAACATCATCTTGAAGATACGGCGTGTAGGAACTGAATCATCAACAATGAACGCCTTCGGGTTCGACGGCAAAAGTTTGGCAATCGCGTCCGAAAACTTGGGGTGATTTTCCGGTTGGGTAGGTGGAATATCGGTTATCATTGTGGTTAGCGGGGTTAGTTAGTAAATTGGCAATTTTGCACGGACGACATTCAACCGCCCAGGCATTACCGTACCATAATTCCTTTTTACCTTACAATAACAATCGTAACATCTATTCAAACTCAAAATGACGGAAAAACTAAATAGAATGGACAAAAAAGCACGGATGTAACGATTATACGGGCGGAGAGGTCGCCCCAACAATTATCATTCCACCCGCGTCGTCGCTTCCGCAGAACTGCCAACGTAATTTGTCTGACTGTAATTCCTCTGAACTGGATAACGATTCGCGGCGTTATTCCTTACCGGCGTTGCAACCGGTACTATCACCTGATTGTAATGAACAATCTCCTTTTGGTGCAGCCATGGTAACAATGAACGCACCTCTTCCTGCTCGTAGTATGTACGCACAACACGTCCGGTTCGCGGATTGACAACTTCGATACGGCGTAAATGTGTGTTGGTTGTTCGGGCGAAAGTCCACTTCCATTCGGATTCCGGCTGCAAAACATTCTGATTCCGTACCGAAACCGGAATCGCTCCCGGTGTTCCGGCAGGCACAACTTCCGACGCGACCGCCATCCGGCTATTCGGACGCAATGGGTCAGCTTCGGCGTGACCGGGTATAACGTACAAAGTTTGCGAAGCACCTGACGAATTAGCAAACGGCGTAGTAGCAGGGTTGTTGACTGTACCGACAAGAGCGTTGGCAGGTTGCTGGTTCGCCGGATAATTTTGAGGAACTTGAATTGTCCCATAAGGAGTATTTTGAACAGCAATACTATCGCGGGGCGCGTTACGATTCACGCCCGGATGCGGTGCGTCGGTATTCGCAACTCCGCTGCCCATAACGGGCATATAAGGAGCGGCGTAGGTAGTCTCCTCATTCTTCCCGCCCCAAAGACAGGGAAAATCAAGAGCAAAACCACGAAGCGGCAACGAAAAAACAAACACGTCCGCGAACGAAATAATAATTAAAAAGTATTTAGATGTAGTCATAACAGTGCCTCCAAAAAGTAATGTTGGTTACGTACACTCGGTTTAATATAGGTCAACTTTTACAATTATGACAAACCAAAACCAACATTTTTCAACTATTTCAGTAAAACAGAAGAAAAAGATTCAAGATAAAAAATAACAATTGTTCGGATTGTAACACGTATCAGGAAACGCAATCTACACTAACAATAAATCGTCTATGTGTGCAGCGTCCACTTTCGCGTTCCTCTGACTGGGGCGTGTAAAAATTAGTGGGGAATCCATTGTAAATATATTTTTCACCACGAAGAAACAAAAGCACGAAAGGCGGAAAAAGATTTTAGATTTATGATTTTGTTTTAATACACAAAATCATAAATCATAAATAAAAACAATCCCGCCGTGATCCCAGTGCCTCCGTGCGCAACACCATTTATCTCTCATTTCCATTACAGTGTTGTGATGTATCTGTGATAAACAAATGATAACCGTCTGCTTATCAATGAATTTGTGAAACAAGAAACCTTATTTTTACAGAAAACACATCAGTAGCAAATGTACGTCCATAAAAATAACCTTATTACCTTATTTAGAATTAGGGCGAGTAACAATGAGGTAATGAGGTTATGTTTGGGTGAACGCCCTTTGCTACTGATGTGTTTTTTTGTAAAAATAAAAATTTTTTTCACAGGTGGTCAAGGATAGATAAGTATAGAATACAAAAAACTACCCTTATC
>JAITST010000293.1 GCA_031287585.1 Planctomycetaceae bacterium
CGCGGCGAAAGTTTGGATGGCAGTGTTTTCATTGGTCGTGTCCTTTCCTAAAAATGTTTTGATACCGTTACAATAGTCACAACAATTGTTGCTACGTAATATTATACAACAATGCGGCACGATGTCAACAAAAAAATAAAAAGTATCTCACATACTTAACACGGTTGAAATTTGCAATGTTTTTCGAGTCGTGTTACGGAATTTACTGCGATTAGCAAAACTACTTGAATTGTAGGCGTTCCGCTGTTTCTGCAAATTCTGCACGTTACCAAAAATTGAAAAAGGTCAGGATACAATTAACCTCACACATCCAAACATCGTGAACATTTTAACGATTCTGTTGATTTACAATCAATGGTAAACCTAATTCTGCTCGCACGGTGTTTACTTCGTCAATTGAAAGGTTGTAGATGTTTATTGTATATCCGATTCTATCCGTTATTTCAAATTTTTGAAAATAGGAATAATCGTATCCGGGTTTTCCAGATGGTTCTATCCAACCGCCGCGTCCGTTGGTTGCCGAAAGAGGGTCGCCGCCTTGTAAGAAGCATACGTCAATCGCATACCATCCGGGTAATGGTCCCAATTTGTCCACCGGTAATTCTTCAAACCGTTCCTCACCATTTATTCCAACCGGCGGCAGCAAAATTTCTAAGCCAACCAAACGCGGGTCAAGCGGTCCACAATGAGCGATATGTATCTCCGACGCTTCGGGGTGAACATCAAGCCAGCGTTTAAGCAACAACAAGTCCTGCCCCCACGACGAATCACTCTTCACAAGATACTTGTAAGCATTTTGCGAACCGCCAACTAACTCATTACAGTACGGTATCTCGTGAGGAAAGTAATACAGTGAACTGCCAACAGACCATAACAAAAAAGCAACCGCAACGTTACACAATAATTTACTTCGATATTGAAACACAAAAACAATCTTACTTGTCCATATAAACAAGAACGGCAACAACGGCATTGAATAACGGGAATGTAACCCGATTCCGGTTTGTGATGAAAGAACAACGAGCATCGTTAAAACTGGTAACAACAAAAACACCTCATCACGCCACGAAGTACGAAAGCGTAAATCGGCAAGCGTTAAACAAGTTGCAATGATAACAAGTCCCCATGTTCCGAGCGGTATTTTAATCAGCAAAGCAAACAGATGAAAATACCACCAACCGCCGTCTTGCCACTTCCCGCACAAATACGAAGATAAACCTGTTTCAAAATCTTTTCTTTGCTGGTCAATACCGGACAAAAAATTTGCGGGCAGCGGAACCGGAACATTCGCGAGCAACGTTCCCGCAAACCTGTTACCGCCAACCGCTGGTATATCATCTAACGTTTTTTCACCGGTCAGCAATTTTGTTTGAAAACGATAATCGCCGAGCGGCTTCAATGTGTCTTCAAAATCGTAACCCATATTGATAACCAAAACACTGACTACAATGATTACAATCCCCATCGCGATTTCACGCAGCCGCGTTGTTTTTTGATAGCAAACGGTTTTTGGATAACAAACGGTTCCCCGGTGGTGAACGCGGAATAAAAGCCACGTCACGACACCGAGCGGATAAAAAATAAGTAACGTGAATTTAGAAAGTTCCGCAATTCCCAAAAACAAACCCGCAACAACCGCAAGCATTAGCGTTGGTTTTTTGAGCCATTTCCAAAACAAAAAAGCGGCGGTAATTCCAAGTGCGGCGGCGTGAGCGTCTGGTGTAATAACACTGCCTTGACTGATAACATAAGGACAGAACACCCAAAGCAACATCGCAACGACAGCCGCTCCGCCGCCATAAAGTTGCCTTGCCCATAGAAAACAAATCCAACTGCCAAGTAATATGAATGGAATGCAAGCCCACCTTGCAAGTGTTATGAGCCAGATAAAACGTTTGCCGTTTGCGTGCATTGTGTCAATGCCAACTCCGTATTCAGCACGGATAAGCGGGTCGCGATTATACGACGCATAGTTGCTGTGATGAGGACTTAACCAAACGGGAACAGCGGCAACCATCCGAACAAGCGGCGGATTAACGCGATAAAGGTCAAAGCGTGAAAGTTCCAAATGACTTAAACCAGCGGGAAGGTGAAATACTTCAAGATGTGTCGGCGAATGAATATAACCGCTCCACGCGAGCAAAACTGTCTGTACGGCGAGAAGCAACAAACAAATGAGATTGAAAGTTGTTTTGCGGTTGAGAGTCAAGTCAGTTGGCATTGTTTAGTAACGTAATTGGAATGTCAAGTGAAGTTGACGTATTTTGTAGTTGGTACTTCACAACAGCGGAGGCGGAATCTGTACCGCCTTTTTTGAACGTTAATTGATGTTCTTTCAGAAATTGTTTTGCGTCAAATTTATAATGTGTGTTGTTGCTTTGAACATCAACTATCCGAAACGGCTCGTCAGTCCGCGTGACAAGTGTAATCGTTTTCTCTGTTCCGTCCGACAAATCAACAACTGATGGAAACGCTTGAATGTACGGGTTTATTGTGCCGGAAACCTTCATCGTAAATTTTTCATAACCAGCAACGTTGGTTTTCAGAACAATCGTTCCGCTTACATTTTCTCCGACTTTGCCTGTCGTTTCAAAAACAAGTTCAAGAACCCGATTGTTTCTGGCAATCTCGGATGACACGTTTGCGTTTGCCGCAGAACTTAACGCGATGTCTAACAAATTCGCTTTATCGAAAGTAACGCAAGTATGCCGCAATAATTTAATACCTTCAACTTCGTTAGAATCTAATTCTATTTGAAAATCGCTCCACTCGCCTGTATAACGAACGAAACAATGATAAACACATTCTCGTTCCGCAAAAAGTTTTTCGAGTTGTATTTTTGACGGTTCAACGCGAACGTCAACACCGGTGAAACCGCAAGCGGAAAGAACAACTATTGGATGTTCTGTGTCGTTGGTACGAACTGCCGCTGTTTGCGAAAAAACACCGCGTTTTGGCTCGACGGAATAAAACAGTTTGATAACATCGCTCCCGCCTGCCGGAATCGGATTTGTTGGTTTTTCGCTGCGGAGACAACCGCAACTGACTTTGATATCTTCGACAACGAGGTTGGAATTACCGTTGTTATGAATTGGATACACAAATTCCGTTTCGCCGCCGATTGCCGGAATATCGCCTTTGTCGAGAATCAAATGCTCGTATGTCGCGCAAGGTTTAGAATCACCCGCTTTCGCCGCAAAAAACGTTTCGTCCTTCATGAGATGCAGCGTATAACCAGTCCAACGTTTTTCAAATGATTCACGTTGTTGGCGGGTACGATTGCCGTCGGAATCAAAAATATGGACAAACTCTTGCTGTGGTTCGATTCCTGATACAACAATAAAATGGTCT
>JAITST010000297.1 GCA_031287585.1 Planctomycetaceae bacterium
GGCGGCGAAAGTGCGTCTCCATAAATTACTTACTTGTCACGGTTGGAAGTAATTTTCAACCGTGACCGGTATAACTTTCCGGATGAAGTGTCACCCTGCGGACACGGAATTGTTTGACAAGTTGTTGCAAGCGTCCTGCCTGTCCGCTCATTTCATTGGAAACACTTGCAGTCTCTTCAGCAGCCGCCGTGTTCTGTTGCGTGACCGAGTCAATTTGCGACAATCCCTGAGAAACCTGCGAAACGCCCTGTGCCTGTTCACTGCTCGCCTTAGCAATGTTGCCAAGAATATCTGCAACTTTTGCCGCCTGATTAACAATTTCATTGAGTTTATCGGCTGTCTCTGATGCGATTTCCGCTCCCTCATTAATTTGACGGTTATTAGTTTCAATCATCTGTGTTGTTTCCGCCGCGGCCTTTGCACTACGCGAAGCAAGATTGCGGACTTCTTCCGCAACGACAGCAAAACCTTTACCGTGCGAACCGGCTCTCGCCGCTTCTACCGCCGCGTTTAACGCCAGCAGATTCGTCTGGAACGAAATGTCGTCAATTACTTTAATGACTTTCTGAACTTCCTGCGAGTTCTTCGTGATTAACTGCATTGCGGAAATCATCTTCACCATCATATCCTGTCCCTCTTTGGCGGCTCTGTTAGCATCGCTTGCCAATTTATTCGCTTCGCTGGCGTTCTGAGCGTTCTGAGTGGTTTGCCCACCGATTTCGCTCATTGAAGCGGTGATTTCTTCCAGCGATGCCGCACTTTCCGTCGCGCCCTCCGACAAACTTTCGCTTGCCGAAGCAACTTGCGAAGCACCGGTTGCAACCTGTTCCACTGCCTCTGCCGTATCGACAAGTGCTTCATTGACCTGCGTTATCATCTTTTGCAAACCGATATTCATACTGTCCAGTTCGCCTTTTGATTTTATATCAACGAGCCAGTTTCCCTGCGATAATGCGTTTGCCATATCGTCAATAGCGTGAAAATCATTCAGAACGGCAGTGATACAACGTGCCAAATCACCGACTTCATCTTTCCGGCGCATATATTCTATTGGAATTTCAGCAGTCAGGTCACCCTGTCCCGCAATACGTTCAAGCAGACACTTTGCGATATTCAGACCCGTTGTGATGTTTTTCGCAACAACAACACCGGCAATAATACTGATAACAGCCGCCGCAATACAAAAAATTGTAACGGTAATGCTTAATTTTGAAATAATCGACTGGGCGGTACTCACTGAACCGTATGTCCGTTCAGACATATCGCTGACAATTTTACCGCAACTTGCAATCACACTCGCGGAAATTTTATCCTGTTCCAATTGGTTGTTGTTCAGTTCTTTCTGTACAGTATAAGCATTTATTAGTTCCGCACTCCATTTTTTTAACACATCTGATATTTTTACTGCTGCCGTCTTTCCGTGTTCACTCTTCATACGCGGTTCTATTTTGTTTTTTGCATCATCGCAAATTTTGTCAACGATTGTCTGAGCCTGTCCGCCGAGTTTATCTACGGTTTCAACATCAATCGCCGCGTCAATATCTTTCGCCAACAAACGGGCAGATACAACCTGACTTCTTAATTCCAGCAAATCTGCGAGCGTTTCCAAACGTTCGCTAGGAACGTATTTTTCTTTTTTATTGTCCTTCTCAATATCTTGACCAAGTGTATCAGCCGTTTTCATTATTTCTGCTTCCACAACGTCAATTGCCGCAAGAACTTCCTCTGCAAGTTTTGCCCTGTTAATTTTTAATGTTTCGAGTTTTTTTACTATATTTCCATATTCGATATTAACGTTGTCGTATTGTTTTATTTGTTTGATACTTTCTTTAAGAGCATCAATGGCTACCTGATTTTTTATCGTGGGTAATGCCTTATTACAGTTCTCTTCATATCGTTTAACCGCATCGGAGATAACGGCTGCGTATTTGACATCCTTACTGAAAGAGAACAACGCGGAATTGGTTACGACATCATACGCCGTATTCTGTGCTTCATTGATATATCCAAGTTGTTTTACCCGCCGGTCAACATTTGACGCTTCTGTTGAAATTCGGAAACACGCCCAGTAGGCGATACTGCCGACTGCGAAAAGTAACAATATCAATAGTCCAAATCCGAAAAACAATTTCGTTCCGATTTTTAAGTTTGAAAGTTTCATAGTTGGTGGGACTCACGCTAAAAGTGGAAGAAGATATGTAAAAACCTGACAAACATCACACAAAAATTCCTTACAACGCATTTATAACATATTTTTTCAGTTATTGTCGGAAAAAACGAAAAAATTGTGAAATTTTCTCCATTTTTCGTTTAGAAAGTTTTCGTTTTTTTGCAAGTGTGTAATTTGGAAAGTGCTGATAATATATCGAACATAATTGAAAATTTCGATATAGTGTTACCGCAGTAATTCGCCTACAAAATCAGGGGGGTAAATAAATCCGCCCTTACATTACGTCAAATCGCGTGAACGATTCTATTTTTTACATCCGCAACCGCAACGTGCTTTGAGTTTCGGGAACAACAGACCGTCATAGCAAGCGGCAGCACCGAGTTGCTCTTCGATACGGATGAGTTGGTTGTACTTCGCCATACGATCATTACGAGATGCCGAACCGGTTTTGATTTGTCCGGTACCGAGTGCGACAGTCAAATCGGCTATCGTTGCGTCTTCCGTCTCACCGCCGAGGTGCCAGGTCACAGAAATCGGCGGCGGCTTTCGCGACTGCGATAGATACCGACAAAATCGTGTTCGCGCCGAGTTTCTTTTTGTTCTCCGCTCCGTCGAGTTCTATCAAACGGGCATCAATAGTCGACTGGTCGAGTGCGTCGAAAAGCGTGATGGACAATGTATTTGCGAAGTTTTATGCGGAACATTTGCGGAACACGGCGTAGATTGGTATGTCAATTTTTTTTATCCAATGAAACTGTTTCGCTCCAAATCTTTTCCAATTTCACCGCCAACGAATCCCAAGCATAATTTCTACAAACTGTCTCACGTCCCGCATCCGCCAATCGCTGTATGTCTTGTGGTTGTTCAATCGCGCTCACTGTCATTGCAATCAACTCATTTGTCGAGTACGCAATCATTAACTCATGTCCGTGTTTCAAGTTCAAACCTTCCGCGCCAATCGCCGTGCTGACGACCGGACACGATGTCGCGAGTGCTTCGAGAATCTTCAATCGCGAACCGCCGCCGATTCGTAACGGCACAATCATCGTTCCACATTCCCACAAAAACGGTCGTACATCAGGCACGTCACTGTGAATCGTTACTCCCGCCGCCGACTTAACACGCTCGACCAATTCCGCACCCGGTCGCCGACCAACAATTTGCAGTTCCGCCAACGGAATCTGTTTTTTTATTGCCGGAAAAACTTCATCAAGCAACAGTTTAATCGCATCAACATTCGGTCGCCAGTCAAGACTACCGAGAAAAAGTAATCGGTGCGGCACACGAGCCGCGTGCCGCGAACCTGTATTCGGATGGAAATAATCGGGGTCAACACCATTATCAACAACTCTCACCGACGACGCTCCGAAATCTTGTTTCGCGAGTGCAGCGTCGTTCTCACTAACCGTCACAAGCATCGGCGTTTGCGAGTATGCACGTTTCTCGAAACGTACATACTTTTTCCATTGCTGTTTAATGTACCAACGTTTGAGCGGTTGCGATTCTGTTTCATACATCCGTTGCCAAATGAGTGATTCGACATTGTGAGCCATTACCAGCCAAGGTTCACGGACTACATCGAGGCACGATTCCGCAAACGGTGTCCACTCGCAATGCCACATATCGAAACTACCGTCGCCTGTTCGTTCTTTTATGTAGTTACGTAACGATTGACGATTGTGAACTTGAACGGAGTAAGGCAATGGTGAAACAAGATTGGCGGCAAGACGACCATAAAACGCGAGACCGGACTTGACAGGCACAATATCTTTGAGCAATACAACATTCACGCCGTAACCACGCCAGTATTCCTCCGCCTTCCGTAACACTGTTTCGTCAGTAGAATTATAAGTAATAAAAGTAATATCGTGGCGGTGTGACAAACGAGTCAAGAGATTCATCGTCCGCAAACGCTTCCCGGAATCAGCAGGAAACGGCAACTCCTCATCTATAACAGCAACACGAAGCCGCATAATTTTTTCCTTTGTGAAATAGTGAATGAAATACCTAAATAAAAATACCGGACAAAATTGTACCAGATTTCGGAATGGGTGTAAATGCGATAGCCGTCAAAAACTATCCGTGAACGCTTACAAGTTTACTATGTTTGGATTGATGTCAACATTGTTTAGAGTAATTACATTGAATTACCGTTCCGGTTTCGGTAGTTCACGTCCTTTTTTACGTCTTCTGCTGCCTAGTTTTTTCTTTGAGAAGTCGATTAGTTTTGAGTTTTGTCCAATGTGTTTTTTCATCTCCTCTACTCTGTCACGAATAATCGCGGCACGTTCAAACTCCAAATGGTCAGCCGCTTCGAGCATTTCTTTTTCCAATTCGTTTATCAACTCCTGCGTAATGAACAAATCTTCGTCCTGTCCAACGGCTGCAGCCGCAGTTTCGTGTGCTTCGGCTTCCGCTTCAATACCGCGAACAATGTTTTTCTTAATAGTTTCCGGCGTAATGTTATGCTCTTCATTGTACGCTGCTTGTTTTTTACGCCGCCGTTCCGTCTCGTCAATCGCTTTCTGCATCGAATCCGTTACCTTGTCGGCGTACAAAATTACTTTCGCGTTGACGTTTCTCGCACTTCGCCCAATTGTCTGAATCAGCGACGTTTCACTCCGCAAAAAACCTTCCTTGTCTGCATCGAGAATCGCAACGAGCGACACTTCCGGCAAGTCGAGACCTTCACGTAACAGATTAACACCAACCAACACGTCAAACTTTCCACTGCGTAGGTCACGGAGTAACTCAACTCGTTCAAACGCATCCAGTTCGCTGTGCAGCCACTTACAACGGATTTTCTGTTTCTCAAAATACGCCGAGATGTCCTCCGCGAGCCGTTTCGTCAGTGCCGTTACTAAAACCCGTTCGTGGACAGCAACCCTTTCGCGAATCTGCTCTATCAAATGCGGTATCTGTTTCGATGCCGGCGCGATTTCAATCACGGGGTCGATAAGTCCAGTCGGTCGAATCATCTGATCGACAAGATGGTTTGTACAATGTTCCAACTCGTAAGGTCCCGGTGTTGCCGAAACGAAAATCACTTTATTGATTCGTTCAACCCACTCATCGAACTTTAACGGACGGTTATCCAGCGCACTCGGTAAGCGGAAACCGTGTTCAACCAAGTTTGTCTTTCGTGCCTGGTCACCGTGAAACATCGCACGAATTTGCGGAACCGTAACATGCGATTCATCGACGAACAAAAGGTAGTCGTCGGGGAAAAAATCGAATAGCGTTTCCGGCGCACTTCCCGGCGCACGGTTAGACAACGGCGCACTGTAATTTTCAATTCCGGGACAATAACCAATCTCCTGCATCATTTCGAGGTCGTACTTCGTTCGTGCCGATAGCCGCTGCGCTTCAAGAAGTTTACCTTGTTCTTTGAACACTTTTAATCGTTCCGCCAGTTCCGCCTCAATACGTTTTACCGCGTCCTGTACACGGTCTTCCGGCATTACAAAATGTTTAGCGGGATAAATATAAAACTCTTGCTGACGGCGAATCGTTTCGGATGTGAGCGGATTGATGATGGCTATTTGTTCGATTTCGTCACCCCAAAACTCAACACGTACTGCAAACTCTTCGTATGAAGGCCATATTTCAATGGAATCGCCGCGAACACGGAATTGACCGCGTTCAAACGCAATATCGTTTCGGTCATATTGAATATCAATGAGTTGTGTAAGCATTTTGTTACGCTGCACTTCTTCGCCAACACGTAACGCGACCATCATCTCAATATAATCTTTCGGCGAACCAAGACCGTAGATACACGAAACGCTTGCAACGATAATTGTATCACGCCGCGTTACGAGAGAACTTGTTGCGGACAGCCGCAACCGGTCGATTTCTTCGTTGATGGAAGAGTCTTTCTCGATGTAAATATCACGCTGCGGGATGTACGCTTCGGGTTGATAGTAATCGTAATACGAAACGAAGTACGCGACGGCGTTGTTTGGAAAGAACTCTTTGAACTCGGAATAGAGTTGAGCGGCAAGCGTCTTGTTATGCGACATCACGAGCGTCGGCTTGTTGAAGTGAGCAATGACGTTCGCCATCGTAAACGTTTTACCGGAACCGGTAACGCCTTTGAGTGCCTGCATTTTTTGCCCCGATTCGATACCGCGAATCAAAGCGTCAATCGCCTGCGGCTGGTCGCCGGAGGGCTGGAATGGGGATTGAAGGTCAAACATATTTTATTACGGTGTCAGAGATGCGCACAGTTTAAGTTGTTAGGTAGTGGGAATACTTTCCAATAGCCGATAAATTGATTTACGAAATTTGTAATATTTTCCCGTGAACGGTCATACTTGTTCAATCCAGTAACTGACTCATCCACTCCGCGTAGTCTGTTGTCACCTCTGTTATTGGTATTGCTATTATTTGCGGGCATTTGTAGGGGTGGGTTTGGCGGATTGTTTTTGCTGCATGGTCAAAGTTTTCCTGTTTGGTTTTCATTAGACATAGGTATTCGGTTTCCTCTTCCTGTTTGTCTTCCCAAATGTATATTGAACGGATTTTGCTTGTTACCTGGGCGCACGCTACTATGTGTTGTTCCACTAACAGACGTGCGGCTGCTAATGCACTCGCTTCGTCCGGGTACGTTGTTTGGATTTGTATGAAGTCAGTCATTGTGATTTTAATCGGTGTAAAACAGGTTTCCTACGCTCTTAAAAGCAGTACAAAACGACAACCTTCTCCGTTGGTTAAAACCGACGGAGTGTTGCTTATTTTGCTTCATCAATTGTTATTATTGGTTTATCATACACTCTGTATGTTTTTGTTTTTTTTGCGCCGCCCTTTTCGAGACTGCCCCTTGAGTATTTGTTAGATTCAAGTACCCACGAGAACTCCGCTTCTTGTATTCCGTACTTCATTGCTGCTGGCACAAATTCATTTAGCATTACCAACGATAATCCCAACATTTGGTATTCCGGCAGTACGTTTGTACTTATTACGCGAATGTTTTTTATACCTCGCTTGTTCATAATTAGTCTTAAAAAACCGAACGGGAATAATGAGCCGTTTATTGCTTTTATTCTTGGGTTGTAATCCGGCATTCCGAATACCGCGCCTACCACCTTGCCGTCCAATTCTACCGCGACTGCCAGTTCCGGTATGATTAAGTATTTCAGGAACGATGCCGTTTCTTTTACTTCCGCTTCTGACATCGGGACAAATCCCCATGTACCGGTCAACGAACGGTTGTAGATGTTCAGAAAGATTTCAACATCTTGAACGAAATTTTTTTTGTCAAGGTAACGTGTTGTGCAGCCGGTTTCTTCGCGGATGTGTTCGCAGACCGATAACCAGCGTTCACGGACTTTTGGCAATATAGAGACTGAACCCCAGTATGCGTACATATCTTGCGACTTCGTGAATCCGAACTCTTCACATAGTTTTTCGTAATAAGGCGGATTGTATGTCATCATAAAAAATGGTGACGAGTCGAAGCCCTCAATTAGTAGTCCAACAGTTTGATTTAGCGACGGGTTTACCGGTCCTCTTATCGTTGTGCAACCCTTTGCCGCTAACCAATCGCTTGCCGCTTGGAATAGTCCGCGCGAAACTTCCGTGTCGTCGATTGACTCGAAGAAACCGAAGAAACCTACGCCGTCGTTATACCGTTCCTGATGTCCATAGTTTACAATCGCCGCGATTCTACCGACTGGTTTATTACCGTCCATCGCCATAAACGTCTGAACTTCGTTGTGTTCATAGAACGCACTTTTAGCGTAGTTTACCATCGCTTTCTGGTCGAGTTTTATTGGCGGTATCCAATATTTATCGTTGCGATAGATTGTCCAAGGGAGTGACAGGAATTGATGACGTTGCCAAAAAGTTTGGGGCTGGATGATGTTCATTTTAGGACTTTTGATGAGGAAGGTCAGTGAAAATAAATGATTTTAGATTGAAACTGCACTTTCCAAAAAACTATGGAAGGAACCACTCGGCAAATTCAGTAAATTACGTGTTTTACTAAATATCTCCGAATTAAATGACATATACTTTTGGGATTGAAACACATTTGATTTGGCAACTCTTTTGATAAAACACGTAATTCACGGTATTCGCCGAGTGGGTCTCTCCACAGTTTCTTGGAAAGTACAGTAATAATCCACTAAATGTAAAATTCATAAATGACAATACAGTATCCAAAAAAGTAGTAACACAGAAGATAAAAATTCTAACCATAATATTCGTTTGGATTCACGTTTCGATAATTTTTGAATATTTCCAAAAAAACAAAATTCCAACACTTTATGTAATA
>JAITST010000376.1 GCA_031287585.1 Planctomycetaceae bacterium
TTGAATTTGATGACAAAGCCGAAGGTTTTGTCGCTCGCGCGGTGGTTGATATGACCGACGCATATAAGGAACAGGTTAGGTCTGCACGGCGGACAGTTATGTTACAGAACGATTCGATGCTTACGGTCATGGACGAGTTGGACGGTATTAGCGAGCCGGTTCGTTGGGGAATGATGACAGCGGCGAAGATTGAAGTGAGCGGCAAAAAAGCAGCATTGACGCGGAATAAAAAGACGCTCAACGTAGAAATGACATCGGACGAAGTGGAACAGTTTGAAATCACAACAGCGTCACCGCCGACTGAAAAGGAAAACCAGAACGAAGGATTTACAATGCTGACCGCGACTGCGAAACCGCTTAACGGTAAGGTTCGGTTTTGGGTTACATTGAAGCCGTGAATACTTCTGTCAGTATCCGTCAAATAAGCCCCGTTTGGGACAGATGATTGATTTATAGATACTAGCGTATCATCCTAGTTTTTTTATAATTTGTTACAAAGAATTGAGAGAGGTACGGGTAACAAAAATTAGGAAAACACGCTCAATAAGGATAGAAAAATCTACCCTTACCTATCCTTACCTACCTGTAAAAAGAGATAACTCACAGATAGGTAAGGGTAGGAAAGGATAGTGTATCATCTTGATTTTCATTGCCCTATTTTTTATAATTTGTTACAGAGGATTGAGAGAGGTATAAGTAACAAAAATTAGGAAGCACGCTAAACAAAGATAAAAAAATATGTCAAACTCCAATTTTTCCCGCCGCCGGTTTTTAAGAACAAGTGCGGCATTGGCGGCAGCGTCGGCGATTGTTTCTCAACACGCTTGGGGAAGTGTAGAACCCCAAGAGAGTGGAAATGTTACGCCGGTTCCGAATGATATTTTTGATTTATTTCAATGTCCGCAATGGCTCAAAGATGCCAAATTCGGTTTGTGGTTGTGTTGGGGACCTCAGTCCGTGCCGGGAGGCGGCGGCGGTTGGTATTCACGCCACATGTATGCTCACGGCAAAGACCTCAAGGAACCCTTTGGCGAAAACGCATGGGATTTTCATCGGGAACACTACGGACATCAGTCGCAATTCGGTTACAAGGATATATGCAATCTGTGGAAAGCCGAAAATTTCGATGCGGAAGCGATGATGCGACAGTTTAAGAAATGGGGGGCGCGTTATGCCGCCATCATTGTTAATTTCAGCGACAACTTCGACCTGTTCAACAGTTCCATCCATGGCTGGAACGCAACCAAAGTGGGTCCCAAACGCGATATTGTCGGCGAGTTTTCCGCTGCCGCCCGCAAATATGGTTTGAAATGGGCGGCAACTTCACACGGTGGTGCCTGGGGCAATATCTGGTACGATGCAGCAATGAGTTGCGACAAGGAAGGTCCGTTGAAAGACGTACCTTATGATGGCGTGTTGACCAAAGCCGACGGCAAGGGGTTATGGTGGGAAGGGCTAGACCCGCAACAACTCTATGCGATAAACTATCCCGATTATGAAAAAGAATTTTCTCAACGAATGATAGAACTGGTCGAAAACTATCAGCCCGATATGCTGTATTTCGACCTTGTGGAAATACCCGTACCTGCTGTTGAAGCCGCCAGACGGTTGTATGCAAATAGTTTGAAAAAACACGGTTCGATACAGGCGGTTGTTACGGTGAAACAGTCGCAAAACGGAACTTTGCTGGATTATGAAACCGGCGTGTCCGACAAACTGGAGAAAGATTACTGGCAAGATGATACCACGCTCGTCAATGCCTGGTTTTTGAAGCCCTTGGATACCAAAAAGAATGTTGCCTTCCGAATTGATGAAGTGGAATCGCCATCAGACGATTCAGACATAATTTTAAGCGGATTAAGACATAATGCGCGGACGCTGAAAGAACTGTTTGTTGATATTATCAGTAAGAGGGGCGTTCTTCTGCTCAATCTGGGCATCACAGCCGGCGGTATCATTCCTCAAGACCAAATGAAGTTAATGGACGAGTTCGGCGGATGGATTGTTTCCAACGGCGAAGCCATCTATAAAACTGACCCGTGGAAAGTGATGGGAGCCGGAGGCGAAGTCGCCAGGGGCGGTCATCGTGAACGTGATGTCAATTCGACGGCTTGGGACGAGAATGTCTATCGTTTCACCTGCAACCGGGACAAAAAGACACTTTACGTCCATATCTTCGGCAATCCCGATGGAAAAGAAGTGAAAATCAAGGAACTGGCGGACAAGTCGCTCTTCCCCGGACGAGTAAAGTCCGTTTCATTGATAGGCAATGGCGGAAAGACATCGAAAGTGGCTTATAAAATTACTTCGGACGGTTTGGCTGTCCATTTGCCCGGACAGTTGCCATTCAGGGATTGCAATGTTTTGAAAGTCAATACAAGCGGATTATGGTAACCATATACATATACTAAACACACTTTGAATTTGGGCTTTTGGAGTATAGTTGTGAGTGGCGTGTTGCGAGTAGCAAGCGTTGTTAGTAAGGATACTCGTCACTTGCTACTCGTTACTTCTACCAAAGCGGAAGTTTCAAGTGTGTTCGGTATAAAACAATTCACCATGTTGAAAAAATACTCATACAATTTATTCATTGTATTTTCGCTCTTTGTGAGTACACCGGCGTTTGCCCAGTTCGGTAATAATTGGAGATCCGAAGCGGAAGCCCGCATCGAAAAATACCGGAAAGAAGACATCACCGTTAAAGTCGTGCAAAACGGTCAGCCAGTCAAAAATGCGCAAGTAAAAATCCACATGCAGGAAAGTGAGTTCCTTTTCGGATGCAATATTTTCGGTTGGGAAGGCAACGATACGAAAGGGCGGGACTGGGAATACCGCCGGTTGTTCGACACTCTGTTCAATTTTGCCACGGTTCCCTTCTACTGGGGCGGCTATGAACCTGAAAAAGGCAAGCCCGATTACGCCAAATCGGAAAGGATTGCCGCCTGGTGCGCCGAAAACGGCATACGCACAAAAGGACATCCGCTTGTGTATAGTTCCCTGGGCAGTAATCCCGCATGGATTAAAAATATGAGCGATGAGGAATTACTCCAAGCCGTTACCGAACGTGTAACTGCCTGTGTTGAACATTTTCGCGGCAAGATTGATACTTGGGACGTTATCAACGAAATCGTTTATTGGCCGGTAAGTTTCCCGGATACACGATTGACCCAGTTGGGTGTTAAAACAGGCACGGTAGAATTGGCAAAAGTATGTTTGACAGCAGCCCGAAAAGCCAACCCCGATGCGACGCTTATCGTCAACGACAATAACTGGGGAGACAAGTTTGCCGACGTTCTCAGTCAATTAGTGGATGCCGATGGCAAACCGCTCTACGACGTTATCGGTATACAGAGTCATTTCCACATGGCAAGCGGACGATGGGACAACCAACGACTGTGGGAAGTGTGCGAACGCTTTGCCCAATTCGGCAAACCCCTTCATTTCACGGAGTTGACTATCCTTTCTACCAAAGAAAACTGCAAGTCCTGTAATAATGTACCTACAAGCAAAGAGGGCGAGCAATGGCAAAAAGAAGAAGTGCTGAGGGTTTACACTATGTTGTTCTCTCATCCGGCGGTAGAAGCCATTACCTGGTGGGATTTCAGCGACCAAAAAGCGTGGTTAGGTGCGCCGTCAGGTCTGATTCACAAGGATATGAAACCCAAACCGGCGTACTGGTCACTCCATAATCTCATCGGAAATGTTTGGAAAAGCCGCCTGACGGTCGAAACCGATGAAAAAGGGGAAATACGTACACGTGTTTTTCGTGGGCAATACAGGTTTGTAGTAACCATGCCTGATGGTAAAACCGTCAAATCTTTTTTGGGGACAGTGAAGAAAGGAAAAAACGAATTTGAGTTAGACTGCTCATTTTTTATGTAGTGTGAACACGCTCTGGTGAAGAAACTCGGAAGGCATGTGTCCTCCGTTCTCTTGACACTGCTGCCAACTTTGGGAGAATAGGCAAGTCGTAAAAAAGTTTCACTCCCAAAGATTCAAATGACTATGGCACGAAATACTTCACGCCGAAATTTTTTATGCACCGTTGGAGCGGCTGCGTTTGGTGCCGGTACTGCTTTGGCATTGGCGGAGAGTAGCAACACACCATTTTCCGATTGGCAAGAAGGTTGGTTAGACATTTTCGCTTGATGTTGGTCAACATAATTCGTAACCAAAATATCTGTCTTCGCATCCTCATTGTTTGCTGTCATTGTATCAACCTTTCTGTTAAATTCGAGGAAACTCCACGTAAACAAAATCAAAGGAGACGATGACCTCACGATTCAAAGGTCAACATATTCACGAAAAACGAAGAAACTACTGAAGGAGTAGTTCCTGTTTGAGCACTCTTCGTCTCTATGGTATTCGTGTAACAATGGTACAAAGCAAGCCCAGTGGACACATCGATAAAAACTTTCCCGGAGTGCAGATACTGGAATTCTAACTTCGCATACTGGTCGATAAAGGGCTTAAACCGCGGCTCATTCGGCACCAGTCCAAGTGCCGCCCATTTGCCGAAGCCCGAAGGATTGCACACCACCTCTACTTCCGCAACCTCCCTTGCTCCCCATTGTGCCAACGAGATAACTTTACAATCAACGGGATACTCATAACACAGCCCCGCTGGTACAGACCAACAACTTCCCACGCTGCACTTTTCCGCACCAGGCAACGTGAACATTGCCTGATTGACAGATGCCGCTACCGGCATAGGCAAGCCGAAATCAGGCAAATCGTGAACCGACTCGTCGTCAAGTACAACTTTAACCGGTGCTTGCTTGTCAAGTATGAAACCAAACGAAGCCGCCTCCTGACCTTCGGGACTCTGGTCATTCATGGACTTATGCGTCCATTTTGTTTTGGGAATAAAAAGCCCTAATTGGTTTTCCGCTTGAGGGAACGCTCTGACACAAGCATCTGTCTTTTGCTCTGTGAACCAACCCGGCACCGCCCCCAGAGTAACATCGTCCACTACCCCTGGAAAACTACTGAAAAGAGTCCATGACTTCATACTATCACCCTCTTTCAAGCGAAACGAAAGAGGAAAATCATGCGGAGGACTCACTTTCGCTAGGGCGGGAACAGACAGAGCTCTTGCTAAATTTTCTTTCCACGCCTTTGTGTAAGCGGTTTCCGGCAAGGCATGACTTCTTCGTAGAGACCAGA
>JAITST010000382.1 GCA_031287585.1 Planctomycetaceae bacterium
TGCAAATACTTAATCACAACATCTTACGAAATATACGCGGTCGCCGTTGATAATTACAAATTTCACGATTTTATCAGTTCAAAAACTGATTCAGTGTAATATATCATCCACTACACCTATTTTGTTAATGGGCTTATTCGGAATCCAAAACTTAAACAATACATAGAGTAAAGTGAGGCAAATAACCTGCCATTCCATTACCTATAGCATTCAGTTTTTCGATTTCCGAATAAGTCCAAATATACTGGTAAATATTAAATATACCGACTAGTACACATCGAACTCGGTATCTACTGTGGTATCAATGAAATTTCCATTCTTGTCATAAGATTCCACTGCCCACATCCATGTTCCCTGCATAAGTGACGTGAGAGCCATACCTGTGTATCGGGTTTCATAGCCAGCAACCCACCCAAAGGATTCATGCCAAAAATAAACTCGATAAAAGTCTGCGTCTACTCTCGGCACCCATTCAAATATGGTGTAAGTACCATCAATGATATCGCCTTGCCGAGGATATACTAACGTTGTATTGAGGGAAAAAGTATAATTTGCATCGCTAGTTAATGGATAAAACGCGCCAGCATGCTTCCAAACGGTGCTACCACTTTCTTCACTCCAAATCCTGAAAGTTGTATTAGCAGACGGGCAAGCCACTGCATAACCAGATTGGTTAGTTAATGGTTTTATGCAATACGGGAAAGGAAAACCCGGAGCATCAAGATCATTATTTGACATATCCGTGATGCGAATTGATACGTTACCAACCCCGCTCGGATAACTAGGGTGTGTTGACACTAATTTCTCATATAGATGGCGATATTAGCGAAGGTAACGAAGGCGTTATAGGTTTTGTCTAATTTATCGTAACGAGTAAATACGTAACGGATATAACCTCTACCAGACGTTTTACAATCTCGTTAATCTCGTCACGGTCAAACGTGACGGGCGTTTCTTGATTGGGTACGATTGTTGTCATTGGTTTGTTTTTCTGTTTCCAACACCGCAACTTGTAGGGGACAAAAAATTCATCCCCTACAAGTTACCAAACTCCCGTAAGTTTTTCCATTACGAAAAAACTACTTTGTCTGAACGTCAATTCGTTGCGGCATATTTAGTTTTTTGCTTTGCAAACCCATTGACGCGAACACGATATACAGTACGAAACCAACTATGAACGCCGACAACGGCGGACACGGGATTTCAAACGGCATCGTTTGTCCTAAAAACTTCGTGACCACAAGCGTTGCACCACCGACAATAAAGCCGACGAGCCACGACAACCAACCGGCGGCGTTGAAACCGGCACGCGGTCCCGCCCACTTGAAGCCGCTCAAAATGTAGTCCGCTGCCATTGCACCGCAAATCGGACCGAACGACGCACCAATCACGGTGAACACATCGCTTGCTTGTCCCGCGAGTCCCGTGAGAACCAAGGCAATCGCTGCCGCAACTCCAACACCGCACGAAGCCCACGGATTGATTTCGGGGAACGAGGTCTTAATGCTGTCCGCCGCAATTAGTGTACAGAAGCAAGCCGATGGGAACGCCGCCACCGCCAGTAAGAACATACAAGCACTGCCTAATGTCAAAGTAGTCCCGAACAATGGTTGCGGAAGCAACAAATCGAACAACCCGGGTACATTATAAGCAGTCAACAATTCCGGTTTCCCTGCTTCGATAGCGATGTTTTGCGCACCGGCAACGATAATCAGAGCGGCGGCACCGCTTAACACGGTCGGCAAAAGGATTCCGAAGAATCCACCGAGTTGTACTGCCATTCGGCTCCGTACCACGCTGCAAATTCCAACACCTGCGGCACCAGCAGTCGCGAAGAACCCGATGACATAAGCCGCGATTAAAGAGAACACTCCGAGTTGTTTACTCAACGTCGGATTGTTCAATTCTTTTTCGTAGAGCGTTGCCGGTTTTAATTCGCTTGTCGCTTTGGTCGCTAAATACGTTTTTTCAAGGGCTTTGAATTCTTTTTGTGTTGCCTCGTCAAACGTGCCGACGTAGCCGTTGGTTTTGCAAAATTCATCAAGGACTTTTAGGTCTTCGGGTAGTTGGCTTTTCGCGTTAGCAATTTTATCTTCTGCCGCTTTCGCTAATGTATCCACACTGAAAAATTTCGTGTTCTGTTCCATTGACCACAGGTCGGCTGGATTGAATTCTTTTTGCTTACTGACAACATTGAAGAGCAGAATCGCGAGAATCGCAATCGGGATGATGGGCATAAAGGACGCGACGGCACCGACGTATTTAATACCTTTCAAGCCCATAAACATTGCGAACAATGCCCAAACGGTGGCGATACCGAGATGGAGCGGCGACATCGCTGCTTTTTCGACCCCACCCTCAACAAACGGGGCGGCAAGCAAAAGACCGGAGAAGAATGCGTTGACACTTAACCAGCCGAATTGCAACAGTCCCATTAGCAGACCGGGCATCAGGAAGCCGCCTGTTACGCCGTAGGTTGAAGTTCCGACAACCGAGAGCGGGAGTCCTGTTTTCATACCGAGCAAACCGGGAACCATAAAATAAAGGATATGGCAGAGGACTGCGGCGACGGTCAAAGCGATGATGGCGGGTAAAAGTCCGATAGCCAAAGTTCCGCCCGCAACGGCTTGTCCGCCAGTGGGGACATCTTGCCAGAACACAAACCAGAGCATTACTCCGGCGTAGGTTGCAGCGGTGGTTGTCAACCAGCCGGAACGTGAACTCTGTGGAATAGGTTTTGAAGATGCAACGTAATTTGGTAACTGTGGTAACTGTGTTTGATTAGTCTGTGACATAAACTTCCTTCGTAAGTTGAGGGGTGAAAAAAATGGAAAAGCGACCGAGCAATTCCACAAATTGTCGAACAATTAGAACAGATTACAAACAAAATTACAAGTAGAGGGTAAGAAAAATTTGGAAAATGTTTTGGCGAAATCGAATTTTTAATGCGAAGGTGATACAAGGGTGTGTAAAAAGTTTGTAGGTATTTTGGCAGGGTATTCTATTGACAATCCCACGTGGCATTGTCGCAAAAAGCGGGGTGGTTACACAAAACCTACAAAAAATTTACACACCCGTTACAAAAAATTTTTCCGCCCTCCTATTTTACTTTACAAAAATGTTGCTATAATTACCGACTGTTCGGCGTTTACAGTGATAGGTTGAAAAAATAGCGATATTTACAAAAAATTTTCCGTCCCTCTATTGTACCTTACAAAAACGTTACTATGATTATTGACTGTTCGGCGTTGTGGTAGTAGATTGTTGTTTTGCGAAAACTTTTTTTACTCTTGAATTTGGAGATCAAAAAATGAAGACAACCAAAACGATTACGGCATTG
>JAITST010000394.1 GCA_031287585.1 Planctomycetaceae bacterium
CAATGCCGGTATAACGCAATGGAACGGTTGGGTATCATTTCAGAACTTATTGGAACGATAAAGGGTACGCTTTACGATTGCGGTTCGTATCCCGGTGCCGTTCTCGGCAATCCGAAAACGAAAAAACGCATCATCGGTGATTTAATTCAAGTCCGCAACGTTGCTGAGGCAATGAGTCAACTGGATTACATTGAGGGCTTCTACGGTTTCGGCGACCCGCATTCCTTATTCTGCCGCCGCATTGTACCGGTCGAACTTTCTAACGGAAAAACCGCATTGGCGTGGGTCTATGGGTATAACAAAAGCGTTTCCAATCTGAATCAAATTAAGAGCGGCGATTGGGTGAAGCGGTAAGACGGTTACGCTTCCGCATCTGTTTTAATGCCATACACCACCTATCAAAAAGAGGACGCACTTTTCGGTAAACACTCTTACTCGCTTCACCGTTGCCAACGATACGTTGTATTTTGTTATGCAAGGTTTTTTTATCTGCCTCTTCAAAAAATGCGTCGTAAATTAGGGATACCTTTTTGCTCGCCTTTGACTGGCGATTATATGCAGATTTTAAATTTTCCTCCAATTTTGGTGCGTAAAGTAGTCCGTAAATATTGAGATGGTCAAGTTCCTCGACTATAAAAGCCCACAGAAAATCATCTGTGTTTGATAATAATCTAAACGACAGACCTTCGAAATTACTGTTCGGCTCCAAACCACCCAAATTACTTTTCGGCTCCAAACCACGCAACTTACTTTTCGGCTCCCAAAAATTAAGTGCTGATTCGAAACCTTTATCACCGCTGACAATGTAGTAACGTGAATCAGTCGGCATACCGGTATCTCCGTGAATCAAACTGCCCAAATATGTCGTAAGTTGAAAATCCAAGCCGTTTTGTATGCCGTTCGGATGATATTCATAGGTTTCAGTACACTTTGCTTTGAGTTCGTCGATATTCGCTTGCGGAGAATACTTACTGTAAAACAAGACGATGGTGTTACAATCGCAGGGTTGCCGCCAATCGTATTTTTTTACAGTTTCCCAAAAACCTACACACGGCTTCTTTTTGTACCGTTCTTTGGCATAGTCAGTAAGTCGGCAGCAAGTAGGTAAACTATATCCATCGACAAAATTGATGAACTCTTTCCCTACAGGATTTTCGTAGTCAATAAGATATGTTGCCATTGTTGAGTATCTTTATTTTCAGTTTTATCAAGTCGCAACTATATTCGATCTGCCGGAACAATTTATCAAGAAAAACAGTGCATCCACACAGTACTATTATTGACAATCCAAACAAAAAAATCAAGAACGGCTTTGGCTGACTTTTGTTGCCGAATTGAACGTCTGGCTCCAAGACATTGAAAAAGTCAAAGCCGGTATCGCCAAGCGGGATTCGTTAAACCGAGTGATTGACGTTCACGCTCTTCGGCATACACACGCAACACTGCTTGCCCAGAGCGGTGTCTCGCCGAGCATAGCAAAATCAGCAATGCGTCATTCTGACATCCGTTTGACGATGAATGTTTATTCGCACTTGGAACTCGGCGACATTGCCGAAGGCGTAAATCAACTGCCGAACTTTCTCGGCAAGGAAAAATAACGAGACCTTACGTTGATGCGAAGCCCGCCGGTTGGCGGGCTTTTTCGTTTCCGCACCGGTTCGCCGATGTTGGTTGTTACTCAATTCGTCGTATTCGTGCCGCAGTATCCCGCTGGACGGTTCTCGCATATTTGACAGCAGGCAAACCGAACATCATTGCATAAAAGTAAGCGTTTGGTTCCAGTCCCAAGATTGTTCTGACACTCGGTACTGCGTCCGCAACCAATTTCAAGATGCCGCACCACGTTGTTCCGATGCCTGCACTTTGAGCCAATAAATCGAAACAAGAAAGCGTTAAAACTGCGTCCTCTTGTCCACAGGTTGCCTTTGACCCCGGAGAAACAATCAACAGATGCGGCGCACCGCGAAAGAAATTGTCCGTTCCATCCCGTCGGTAAGCCGCTGCCGATTCAACGATAAATTCCGGCAATGCCGTATGGGCTTCTTTTTCAATTTCCGCAACTAATCGTTCCAACAGCCGTTCAATACCCGCTCGATTATCAATGACAGAAAAAGTCAAATCGCAATCATTGCAACCGGTTGGCGCGTGAGCCAAATCGGCAAGCAATGTGTTAATTTTTTCAATGGGAATGTTTTCATTACGAAATTGCCGGAAACTTCGGCGACCGCGAACAAACGTTTTCATCTGTTGGTACGACGGTAAGATGCCTTCCGTAAGCGGCAAACTATTTTCCGGTTTCAGTCCGAAAATAGAAATTGCCGCAGTCGGACAGACAGCAAGACAATGCTGGCATTTGATACAATTTTCTTCTGACGATACCGGAATGGAGGGAATCTTATCCTGACGATGAATGATGTGCGAAGGGCAATCCTTGACACACGCATCGCATTGAATACAACGGTCGGCAGCAACAGTAAAAGCAAGTGAAGTCATAATTGTTCCTTCGTATTGGTAAGATAGCATCAATAAATACACATTTTATCCGAAATCTAATTCGGTGTCGAGATGTGCGGCGAATGCGTATTGTTATCTAATGTCAAAATTGTTTCGCCATTCACTCTTGCTGTAGAAATTTCTTACCGACATTCCACCCCTCGCCGAGCAGTTGCCCAATGCCGTAGTAGTTTCTGGAACCGGCATCAAAAATAATCGGAGAAACCTTTTGAATGTCAGGATACGAACGGTAAAGCACCAAGAGAACGTTTTGCTGACATAAAAATTGTATGGGTGTAAAAATGCAGTTGAATGGATTATAATCAGGAGGTCGAGTACAAGCGAAAATCACATGGAAAAAATTGTCCACATGCATACCAGTTTTGCCCGCATTTGATTGTTTGAATATTATAATCACAAAAACAATAAACAGTGATGTTGAGCGTTAGGAAAAAACACAATGAACGTTTACGTTTATCATAGCACGGACGAAAATCTCATTCGGTATCCTCTGATAGGATGTACCGTTCCGGCTGGTTTCCCGTCGCCCGCCGAAGATACGCCGACCGAGCAACTCGATTTGGCACAACACCTTATCAAACATCCCGAAGCGACATTTTTTCTGCGGGTAAGCGGCGAGTCAATGACCGGTGCCGGAATCTTCGACGGCGATTTACTTATCGTTGACCGCAGTTTGACACCAAGCAGCGGCGATATTGTGATTGCAATTCTCGACGGCGAATTTACTGTGAAGCGGCTTGTCATGGACGGCAAACGGATTGAATTGCGTCCCGATAATCCGAAGTTCAAAACATTGAAATTGACCGAAGAATCCCAACTTGAAATATGGGGTGTCGTTACCGGTTCCATTAAATCGTTTCGTTAAATTGATTGGTGAAAATGACAACTCTGCCGATTCGTCTTTATGGTCTTTTGGATTGCAACAGTTTTTTCGTCTCTTGCGAGAAACTGTTCCGTCCTGACCTTGCCCATAAAGCAGTGGCGGTCTTGTCCAACAATGACGGCTGCGTTGTATCACGCTCGCCCGAAGCCAAGAAACTGGGAATTCCGATGGGCGAACCGTTTTACAAGATTCGCCGTCTTGCCGAACAAGGTCGGGTTCACGTTTTTTCGTCCAACTTCAAACTCTACGGCGGCATCAGCAGCCGGGTGATGCGTGTTCTCAATCGTTGGACACCGGACATTGAAGTCTATTCGATTGACGAAGCGTTTTTGGATTTAACGGGCAGCGGTCTTGACGCAGAACGGCGGATTGACTTTATGTATGACATTACGGAACAAGTCCGGCGTTGGACGGGGATTCCCGTTTCGATTGGTTTGGGAACGACGATGACGTTGGCGAAGGTGGCTAACGATGTTGGGAAGAAATGCGGCGGGCATTGCGATTTGACGGACAGTGAAATCCGCAACGA
>JAITST010000402.1 GCA_031287585.1 Planctomycetaceae bacterium
TCTATCAAAGGGTGTGTAAAAAGTTTGTAGGTATTTTGGCAGGGTATTCTATTGACAATCCCACGTGGCATTGTCGCAAAAAGTGGGGGGGATACAAAACCTACAAAAAATTTACACACCCTCTATCAAAAAAATTATCTCCCCCCCCTATTGCGTCTTTTCAAAATGGTGATAGAATGTTCCCGTCTTTTTGATGTTTCGCGTAAGAGCGACATCGGAATACTTAAATCATAAATGTCCGAATCGTGTGATTCGGAGAGAAATTAGAGTTCGTCAGTAATTCATTTAGCCGTCGAAAGACGGATTGGTTGGCTTCACTGTCCAAACGGCTCGCCGTGTGAAGGATTACCAAAAGGTGATGAGAAACTGCGTCTCCCTTAGGGGGGCGTATGCGCATCACCGTAGGAATCTTTAGCGGTGTAACTTCGGTGTATTTTGCAACGCACCTCCTTGGACAGAGGAAAGAAGCCTATCTAAATGAACGCATCGCTCCTGTTCTTTGAGCGATTCTTGCTGGTGTTCTCGCAACTAACCCAAGGAGAATTTGTATGCGTCGTATTGTTCTTTTATCAGTTTCGTTGTTGCTTTGCCTTTGTGCCGTAACACCGCCGGAGTTATTCGCTCAGCGTCCCTTTTTCTTTTCTCGTCAGCGGCAACAGCAAAGAGTGCAACAGCCGCAGGAACAAATCGTGCAAGTCCCAAGCGGTGTCCAAGGCGGCACGCAGTCGTACGATGTCGATGTCATTGCTGATGGGGAGCATGTCATTATTCGGACGACGAATCCAGCCGGTATTTCGCTTGTTCCCAAACCGGACGGCGGACACACGCTCAAATACGGTCCCAATGACGTGGTCGTTTCGCGTGAACCGTTTCTTGACCCGTTGGATCCAAGCAGGGTGAACAAGGATATGGTCGTTCCGCCGGTTTCGCGGCAAGCACGGCAAACACCGACGACGGCACCAAGACAGGGCGGTACCAATAGTAACCCCAATAACAGAGACATTCACGTTCTCCTCGTGTTCGGCACGCTTGATGCCGGTATTGCCCCAATGGTGAATATTTCAAAGCAACAGATGGAAGCGGCTTTTAAGGAAATTGCAAGCGGCAAAAAAGTCTTCGAGAGCGGTAAACAGAAAACGAAACCTTTCCGCCCCACAAGTTTAACAATCCTTGAAGGAAGGAATGCAACGTCACAAAACATCTTGGCAAAATGTCAGGAACTCGACCAGAAAACCGGAACGAACGGTGCCATCTTCGTCTATTATGTCGGACACGGAGCAACGATGAGCGGTGAACACGTTTTGCTGCCGGAGGCAATTTCTAACAATGTCGGGCAGGAAATTAAACGTCGGGATATTATGAGTGCGATTTCCGGCAATTCTCACCGATTTGTTGGGCTTGTTACCGATGCTTGCAGTAACGTTATCGCTTATCCTCTTGAACAAATGAAAGTTGATGTTGCCGGACCTCGCGACCCTACCGTCTATATCCACAAATTATCTGCGATGCTTTTGTATGCGCGAGGAGTCATTGATATTGGTTCCTCTAGCGAAGGAGAGATGGCAAGAGGTACCACTGATCGTCGCAGTATAGGATGCCTGTTTACTGGTAATTTTCAACAGGAACTTTTGGGAACTGCTATTGATGACCGGACATTTTCGCAATCAGCCATGGAAGGTATGTTAGGGAGCGTCGAAGAGAATGTTAATGACAATTACGAGGAACTCCGTAATAAGGGGCAAGTCGGCAGAAACGACAAACAGACGATCAAAAAATACCAGTTGCAGTTACAATAAAACCCTTTTTGCCGCAGGGATTTATGCGGCGTTTTCAACCTTTTTCAGGAGAACTCTATGAAAAGAAGAATCGCGTTTTTTACAGTTTTAACCATTCTGGTTACGATGGCTTCGGTGGTGCTTGCCGACTGCGGTAAGATCATCATTGTGCGCCGTGCGCCAATCAGAGTCAGAGTCGTCAAGTACAGACCGCCCATCATTATCGTTCGTCCGAGCGATAACACCTATTTCGGCGGCGGTCTCACGCTTGAACGAACTCGAACCGAAACCGAATCCAACGCACGTGTCGAGACCTCGTCCCGAACGGTAACAGAAGGTTATCGCGCAAACGCCAACCTTGCTTCCAACGGCAACGTTGCTTTGCCGACCGTGATGGAGAACATCGGCGGAGTCGCCGGACTCGGAATTTTCAACGAAGATGACCAACGCGGAGTCATCGGTTGGAACGGCAAAGAAGAAATTTTGGTACTGAGTACCAACGAAAAATCGACAGTCGGCGATACCGCGATGTTGAGCGTGATGCCGCTGCCCGGCAAGCCCATCAACATCACCCGCGCCGATAAAGAATTGTTCAACCGCGCCAAAAAATTGGTGATGAGCAAAATGCCGGGTGTCGGGGAGATGGGAGTAACTTTCAAAACCCAAATCGGTTCCCATAGCATTTTCGTTTGGGAAATCGACGACATCACAACCTTTGAGGATATGGTCAATGGTTTCATTGCTCAAGAGTACGGCGAAAATTTCTCCGTGAGTTGGGAGACAAAGACCGTCGAAGTCATCAAGGATTATTTCGCACGCGG
>JAITST010000515.1 GCA_031287585.1 Planctomycetaceae bacterium
AGAGCCGACGTTCTTCCTTGCGCATCCGCGAGCGATTGCGGCGTTCGGTCGGGAATGTACCCGACGCGGTGTTCCGCCAGCGACTGTCTCTTACTACGGCGCGGCGTTCCTGACGTGGCCAATATAACAGGAATGCTATGTATAGATTCCTTGATTGCTATAAATATAACAGTACATAATCCAATGAAAATAATTCCGGAAAAAATAGTCCTTGCGATACTTCTAAATTTTTCTTTTTGAATTTGTTTGGATTCTATAAGCCCTATCAGTCCAACAAAAAAAGTAGATGAAATCGTTACAGTAATGGACATGTGAAAAATAAACATTGTCATTGTAGAAAAACCACCAGCAATCAATGCGCAAAACCAGCCATACAGTAACGCTAAAATGCTGCTGACGCAATATACAATACTCACAAAAAAGTAAACAAACCGTGCCATTATTATTTTCTCCCGCACTCTCAAATAAACTTCGGATACAAACTCTTGAAGAATGCAAATTAATGTCCTGATAACAACAAGTCAATGTCCCTTATAACCTTAAAACATCCATAACGTTGTAGTTTGAGAACCATGTCACTGTATTCCGCCGAATACAGTGTATCATCTTCACGGGAACTCATAATAATACTTAAAAATTCCGAATGAAGTTTCGCGTACTCTTTTTCCCAATTAGGTTCAATATCAACCATAACCATAAAATTTTTCCCATCAACCAGATAGTTTGATAAAATTTTGAAGTAAGAGATAGACTCATTGTAAATTTTTATTTTATCGGAGTCACTGAAACTCGGGTCACCTAAAACGGATATTGTATGCACAGTTTCTATTTTCTGTAAGTAAACTACTGTTCTAAAAGATTCAATTAAGCCATTTTTCAATTTTTTTATTAAGCCCAATACAATATTTTTTTGTTCCTCTGAAATAATGGGGAGAAGTTTTTTTGCCAACTTGACACAAATTTTCACACAAGTGTTTTTTATGCAAACGAACAATAATCACATACTTCTATTTTTTCAACTAGGTTTGTTATTTTTTCGAGTATTAAAACAGCGTCGTCATACCTTTGGGTTGAACAACAAATATTAAATGCGGATTCGAGCGTGTCAACGCATTTTCGTAAAGTAAAACTGTTTTGTCGCGATTCTATTAAAAACGTGGGTTGCAAAAAGGTGCTTTGCCCCAACATTATCGGATAATTTATCTCGTCCGTGATTTTTTTCAAAATTCCGGTAGTGTCGAAAACGTTAAGGTTATTATTCTCATACAAAAAAATTTTTGTTGAGTTGTCTTTGTCATCGGTTTGTTGAATATCCCCATCTACTATCTCCATTTCTTTCAGGTATTTATTAATGTTTTGTACGGTTTTTATTTTTTCATCCGAAAGAATGGTAATAAAATTACTTTGTGTTGTTGACTCTTTCACAGCATCCGAACCAATAGACTTATTCGGTAACTGTCGTAATTTATTGGAATCTCCGGGAAATACAGAATTTCTTGCTTGAGCCAAACGACTATCTTTCTTGTCTCTCAGTTTACGGACAAACCTAGCATCTTTATGTAAATCCTCTGCCAGTACGATTTCATTGATTCGGGTATCAATAACAAACGTAACCAAAATAAATAGCGGGACTATTGATAAAACAGTAATTCTCATATTAACCTCGTTTCTGTTTCTATGTTAGAGGAAAAATCAAGTATCAGCAAAAATTTTCAAACTGTAATGTAAATGGATTGATATGCCAGTGATGTAACATATTGCATTCCAATGCGTTACGATTGTTGAAAAAGGGCGAAATTGATAAAATACATAAGTATATTTCACAACACACATAATTATCCATTATCCGTTATGTTTTCAAGCGAGTTGTACCATGTACACTCACAAAAATCAATACCGCTTTGTCCCCATTTTAGGAACTAGCATAACAGGTAGCGGAAACAACAATTCCTTTTTTTACCCATAGATCAATACCCTCTTCGTTGAAATAATAGATATATTCGTCAGTACATTCTTCATATATTCGTTTATCATAAGTTTTACGTCCTAATATAGATTTAGTATCGGTAAACATTCGCCCAATGAGATTTTTTTTCCTATAATACAAATACTTATCTGTTATGATATGATATATCAACCCGTCAAGAGTAATAATATCCAGTTTGTCCCCCAAATCTGGAATATGATATGTTGCAGAGTCAAAACCATCAACCCCAAGTAAATCCAATTTCATTTTTTGTAATTCCAATTCAAAATAATTCTCAATGGAACTACCAAAGATAAAAGGTCCCACAGAAATTCCGGGACATAACCGAAAAAATTTGTGATTTACAATCATCGTATCAATTCTTAATCTGGAAAACAAGGGTGACGAGTGTTCGCAGGACGAAATTACCGAATTGGCATTCGCTTTAAGTTTATTCTTCTTTCATATTCCCAATTATAGCAGTTTTTACATTTTTCTTGAATGGTTTACGTATTGTAGGACTGTCCCGTAATATCTTCCACATCTTTCCTGATTTCACATCTTTAGTTTTTCTTAAAATTTTTCGTCTTTTTTATTTCTTGTTTCGTAGGACTCACTTGTTGAGGTTCTTTTTTTCTTATTTGTTACTACCGTTATTACTGGGCTTTTTGAGTTTGGTTCTTTGGGTTGTAGCGAATGTTTTTTGCTTATTTTTTTTGACTTGTTACGGTTCGCAGGTTAGAATTGACCATTCGAGGTTGTGGACTGTTGTGTTGGGTGATTATTCCCTTATAAAAGGCAACATAATGTTTTTAAGTGCTATACGAAAATACTTGATGCGGATTTCTACCAACTGTTTTATGTTGGTTGTGTTTTTTGCGTCGGCTTCCGATATGTTGTTTGCTCAGCAACCGTTGCGTTTCGTTACGCCTTTGGTCGGTAACAACACAGTGGGCGAAGTACAGGGGAATCCACTTCGTTCTCGTCCCATCGTCAAACCGGCAGTGCCTCTTTCCCCTGCGAAATCGCTTCCCGCCGATACTGCGGATGTTGTTCCACATCTGTACTTTACACCCAGCACGAATGTTTTGGGGACGAAAGTTCCGCCAGTTGTTCTTACACCGATTTCTGACACTTCTAACTTGCCCGACGAACAGACTTCGCTAGACGCAATTTTACGTGAGGGTGCGAGACTTGAAGCGGAGCGGCGTTGGGCTGATGTTTGTAAGTTTTATGACGAGGCGATACAGATTCATCGTAATAATCCGGCGTTGACCGAGAGGCATGCGAATGCGCGGCGGCGTTACGATGTTGTTTGCCGTTATCACGACAGTAGTTTTGTCAACCTTTTACTCAAAGCGAGTATGACGGACAACCTTGTTTTGTTCGACGAGGTCACGACTAAAATTCAGTCCGACCACATCGACGCACCGCATTGGAGCCAGTTATTCAGCGACGGATTGCGGAGTCTTGAAATCGCGTTGTCAGAGCAGTCATTTCTGAAGACAAATGGTATTGAGAACCGTGTCGAACTGATTGTACCGTTTTTGCAGAGTGTTCACAACGTTGCGGACAACTGGCAAATCGAGAAACCGGACGAGATGCGAAATGGTGTGATTTACGTAGCACAGATGGCGGAACGGTCAATTGGTATTTCGCAAGTTGCGGTGTTGCTCGAATTTATGTGCGGTGTTGCGAACTCGCTCGACCCTTATACTGCTTTTCTCACAAAGAACCAACTTAACGACCAGTATTCGATGATCGACGGGCGTTACGTTGGGCTTGGTGTTGAATTAAATTCTGACCGACAGACACCGTTCATCGGGCGCGTGATTGCGGGAAGTCCGGCACAGGAAGCGGGGCTGGTTGACGGCGACCGGATTTTGTCGGTCAACAACACGCCTACGCAAGGTCTCGACGCTCATCAGACGGGCGACTTGTTGCAAGGTGAGATAAATACGGTTGCGTTGTTGATGGTTCAAACGCAGGGGCAACAGCCGCGACGTGTTGAAATCAAACGCCGCCCGATTGAAGTGCCGAGTGTCGAGGACGCGCGGATGTTGAATCAGACGACGGGCTATTTCCGGCTGACGTGCTTCCAATCGACAACGACGGAAGAGGTACGGCGGACGCTCTGGAACTTACATAATCTTGGGATGCAATGTCTCGTTATTGACCTGCGGCATAATCCGGGCGGACTGTTTCCGGTGGCGGTTGATGTTGTGAATATGTTCATTGATAACGGGACAATTGTTTCGACACGTGTTCACCCGCAAGACAACGGCACGCCGTACTACGCGACACCGAACGGAACGTGGACAGTACCGCTGGTCGTGTTGATTGACAGGAACAGCGCAAGTGCGTCGGAGATTTTCGCGGGTGCGATTCGTGACCACAAACGCGGGATAGTGATTGGTAACCGGAGTTACGGAAAAGGAACAGTGCAGACTGTTCACTCGCTTCACGGTGCGGCGGTCGGGACACGGATTGCTGGTTTGAAAGTAACGATCCAGAAGTACTATTCACCGAGCGGCTTGTCGTGCAGCGGGGTTGGGGTAGTGCCGGATATTGAGGTGAGTGATTTGTTACCGTCAATTGACACGCACATTGTAGCACGTCCGATTGACGGACAGATTGACATACGAGCGGGACCAACGTCGCAACAACAAACGTTCCAACTACCGCAAGTACGCCGTCCAAGTTCGTCACCAGCCGACCCATGTATATTGCAAGCGGTCGAGACTGCGAAACAAATGTTGTCAACGCTAGCAAAGCCGATGACTTATCAAGCAAGATGATGCTTGGAACGCGGGTGGTCTTGTATTTCCACGCTACATTTACGTGCCATATAAAACGTGTTCCCGATTGCGGGCAAAATACCTGCGTTTCCAGAGGCACGCTATCTTGACAACCGTAAGGAATATAATACAATTCAGTGAAATGTATTGGCTGTTTTGTTTTTACACCTTCAACCTCAATAGAGCAAGACGATGGAAAATAACCGCAACCCTAAACCATCAGACGAAAATAACGAAAACGTCAACGACTTGGTCGAATCAAGTGCTGGTGATGAACTAACTGATGATGGTTTGATAGACGAATTGGAGACTGCGTGTGTAGCATCAACAGTTGCGGACAAGCCGCCGATGGACAAAAATCTTTTCTTTTAATCCCACTCTAACCAATTTTACCCGACAATGAAATCAAGCAGACTGCTATTACTTCTCGTTCACTTTTTCGCCCTCACCGCCTTTGCGTTCTCCGACGACGTTACCAGCGTACCGCGTCCGAGCGGCGGCATGAATCCGTTTTATGTCGGCAATCGCGAGCCGTTGTTGCCGTCGCCTTTTATTAAGTTGCCGGTTGGCGCGGTAACGGCGAACGGTTGGGTTGCGAAAGGGCTTGAATTGCAACGCGACGGTCTCGCAGGTCATCTTGGCGAAATCAGCAAGTGGCTCGACAAACGTGATAACGCGTGGTTGAAAGCGGGCGGCAGTTACGGTTGGGAGGAAGTTCCGTACTGGCTCAAAGGTTACGGCAATCTCGGTTACTTGCTCAACGACGCGACCATCATCGCCGAAACGAAAATCTGGATTGACGCAATTTTCGCAAGCCAGCGCGAAGACGGATTCTTCGGTCCCGGTAATCCCGATGCCGAAAAAGGAATGGACTTGTGGCCTAATATGCTTGCGTTATTCATTATGCAATCGTACTACGAATATTCCGGCGACGCGAAAGTCATCGACTTTATGACGCGGTACTTCAAATGGGTGCAAACGTATCCCGAACAAAAGTTTCTCAAAACGTACTGGGAGAAAAGCCGCGGCGGCGATATGCTGTACAGTTGTTTCTGGTTGTACAATCAAACCGGCGACAAATTTCTACTCGATGCCGCCGAAAAAATTCATCGTAACACCGCAAACTGGATGCAGCAATCAACGTTACCAAACTGGCACAATGTCAACATTGCGCAGTGTTTCCGCGAACCGGCGACGTGGTGGATGTACTCAAAACAAGACGAGCATCGTGACGCAACGTACAACAATTTTTGGTTGATTCACGCGTGTTACGGACAAGTGCCGGGCGGGATGTGGGGCGGCGACGAGAACTCGCGACCGGGTTACATCGACCCGCGTCAAGGCGTTGAGACGTGCGGGCTTGTCGAGCAGATGTCGAGCGACGCGATGCTGGTACGGATAACGGGCGACGCGAGTTGGGCTGACCACTGCGAAGAAGTTTTGTTCAATATGTTGCCCGCCGCGTTTATGCCGGATTTCCGTGCGCTGCGTTATATCACCGCGCCGAATCAGATTGTTTCCGACAGCAAGAACCATCATCCGGGTATTGATAATCGTGGTCCGTTTCTGATGATGAATCCGTTCAGCAGCCGTTGTTGTCAACATAATCACACGCACGGTTTGCCGTACTACGTTGAGAATATGTGGATGGCGACACCGGACAAAGGCATCGCGGCGATCATGTTTAACGCTTCGACAGTCAAGGCGAAAGTTGGCGGCGGTGCGGAAGTGATAATCAAGGAGGAAACGAATTATCCGTTCGAGGAACAAATCAAGTTCACGGTAACGACGACAAACGGCAAACAAACGTTTCCGTTTTACTTGCGGATTCCGGCGTGGTGCAGCGACGCGAAAATACTAGTGAACGGCAAAGCGATAACGGCAGTTTGCAAACCGCGTGAGTATGTTCGTATCGAACGCGAGTGGAGCAGCAACGACACCGTCCAACTTGAACTACCGATGAAACTCAACTACCGCACGTTCCAGCAAAACAAAAATTGTGCGTGTATTGACTACGGTCCATTAACATTCTCACTCAAAATCAAAGAGCAATACACGCAAATGAACAGCCGTGAGACAGCACTACACGATTCGGGTTGGCAGCAAGGAGCGGACGAATCGAAGTGGCAGTCGTATGAAATTCAACCGGCATCGGATTGGAATTACGGAATCGACTCAAAAGAGTTTGAACGTTTGCCGGAACGGAAAGTGTCACGAATAGAAATCCCGAAAGAGAATTTCTATCCTTGGACAGTTGCGAATGTGCCAATATCGTTGAAGGTCAAGGCGAGAAAAATTCCAACATGGAAAGAAGACCAATTCGGTCTCTGTGCCCCAGTCCCGCAAAGTCCGGTAAAACCGCAAACCCCAACGGAAGAGGTCGAACTCATCCCAATGGGAGCGGCAAGATTGAGGATTTCGGCGTTTCCGGTTACGGAGGAATGAGTGATAACTTTTATTTTACTTTATTACGTATCGGTTACCTGCACTTTCCGAGTAACTGTGACAAAAATGTCATCCTAACACCCTGTAAAAAACGCATTTTGTGCATTTTTGTAAAGTGCAGATACGATGGTCTATTGACAAATTCAGACAATTGGAGTAAAACATTCCAATCACGCTTGCGATATGTTTTCGCAAGCAAAATCACACCAACCTTTTCTCGAAAGGAAAAAATCATGACAAATTATGTAAAGACGTTAATCAGTCAAATTAGCCAAATGTTAAAATGGGGGGGGGGGCGCAGTTTACGGTAAATGCCGTGTTCGCCGTTCTCGTTCGGCTTTTACTTTGGTTGAACTTCTTGTTGTAATCGCCATTATTGGCGTTCTAATCGCTTTGCTCTTGCCCGCTGTGCAAGCCGCCCGTGAGGCGGCGAGACGTATGCAGTGTTCCAGTAATATGAAACAAGTCGGTATCGGTATGCACAACTTTCACGATGTTACCGGAACGTTACCGACTGGTTGTCACAGTGGATTGTCCGCTACAGCCACGCCTACACCTACGACTACCCGGCTGTCCGGTCAATCATGGCTTTGTCCATACATTGAACAAGTACCGCGTTGGGACGCTATCGTTACCGCAGTCAACAACGGTTCGGTAACCGGTACACCACAACAAATCGCAACAACCGCGTCTGCCGCTGATCAAACGATGTGGAAGGCGGCGTGGCACGAACACGTTCCAACTTATCTCTGTCCTTCGGACGGTAATCACAAATCTGGCTGGGGTGATTTATCACCGGGACGGAACAACACAATGTTATGTGTCGGCGACTTTCCCACCTATTTCGCTGCTGATGCGTTTTTTCGCGGCGCGTTTCATATAGGCGTGTCGCAGTTACGTTCATTCAATAAATTCACTGACGGTTTGTCTAATACAATTTTGTTTAGCGAAAGCGCGATAAGTGACGGCACTGGTGCTAGTAATAATGATGGTTTGATTCGCGGCGACATTCGCAAAAATGTTGGGACGACAGTTTTTGGCGGCACGGATGGTTATGCGGCAACGGTATTCACCGCTTGCAACGCAATGGCTCCAAACAAACGCCAATATGTTACAACAGCATCGAACATTCGGTGTGACCTAACCGGAAAGATGTGGGGAACAGGTTACGTCGGAACAACAATGTTTAATACGATTATGCCGCCGAACAGTGCTTCGTGCAGGGCGAGTACCGGTCCTGGCGACAACACTAATGCAACACGCGGGATTCAAACCGCGACGAGTAATCATTCGGGCGGAGTGAACGTCGGCTTGGCGGATGGTTCCGTAAAATTTGTAAGTGACACCGTTGATACCGGTAATCTTGATGCCGGTTCTAAAACCGTTGGTGAGTCGCCATACGGTGTTTGGGGAGCGATGGGTAGTCTCGGAGGCGGCGAATCGAAATCGCTTTGACATTCATTAACACAGAAAGGATGGACATTATGAACTCACTTTATCAAATCGACACGTTGATTACGTGTTTAATCGCAATTGTCTTGTTGAACGGTTGCGGCGGCAAAGACCCGCGTTCGCGTGACCTTGTTCCCGCATCGGGCAGCGTTGTGTACAACGGAAAACCGGTTGAGGGCGCGACAGTCGTTTTCTTCAATGAAGACGAACCGTCAAAGCCCGGCGGCAGTGCGGTCACGGCGAGTGACGGTAAGTTTAAGATTTCGTTGTATGGCGATGGTGACGGAACGTATCCGGGAAATTACGTTGTTACTGTTTCAAAGATTGAAGTCACGAGTAAACTAACAGACGAACAATTGTTAGATTACGAACTCCAATACAAAGAAATACCGGCGGACAACACCAAAACGGTTTCGTTGTTGCCGGAAAAATACGCAACGAAAGCGGCTACCAGTATCCGTTTGACGATTCCGTCCAAAGGCGATAAGGACATAAAAATCGAATTAACGGATAAATAAGCGAAGTTGGTGAGCAGCCAGTAAATTTATACCGGCTGCTCACCACCGATTGACACTGATTGCAAAGTCGTTTCTCACAGATAGGTAAGGGTAGATAAGGATATAATATAAAAAACTATCCTTGTCTGTCCTTACCTACCTGTGAGAAAAATGAAAAATCAATCTATTAAAAATGACTTTGCAAATCGGTGTGACCACCGGATTGACACGGTACGTAATTGTTGGTACAACTAGGAGTACGTTAAATTTATTGCCATGAAACTTTGCAATAAAATTTGTATATGACATAACAATCACAAGGAGAACAAAATATGGGTAAAATTGGGATAGGTCTCAATTTGGAAGCAGTCCGAACGTCGCACAAATCTTTTGAGTGGGGCGTTCAGTTTGCCGCCGAGTTGGGATATGAATACATTGAGCCAATGGTACATTGGGGACGTGAACTACTCAGCGAAGCGCGGTATTTTCATAGCGTGTCAATGCTTGACGACCCGTTTCGGATCCGTGATTGTGTTGAAAAACACGGTCTGAAACTTTCCGCGTTGTCGTCGCACAGTCAGTTATCGAAACCTGAAATCGCCGTTGAATATCTGAAACAAGCGTCACGGTTTGCGAAAGAATGCGGTGCGTCTGTCATCAATACTCACGAAGGACACAAGCAGACGTGGACAACGGAAGAAGAAGATTTTGTCCTCATTAAATACTCTATCACCGAAGCGGAAAAAGTTGCTTCACGGAGAGGAATCAAAATCGGACTGGAAATGCACCAGACGTATTCGTTGATTCCTGAAAAATACGACCGTATTATGAATCTTGTCAAATCGCCGTATGTCGGCGCGAATTTCGATACGGGAAATGCGTACCTTGGCGGTCAAGACCCGGTCGCGTGGCTGGATAGAATCAAGCATCGTCTTGTTCACATGCACGCGAAAGATATTTCCGTTGCGCAATCCGACGCGGAACGCGGTAAAGTTATGGGAACGGCAGTCGGTTGTGCTTGTGGTGACGGCGTGATTGATTGGGCTGCCGTCGCCGCGATATTGAAGCCGTTACCGCAAGATATTGTTTTGAGTGTTGAGTGCGGTACACTCGACCAAGCAGCCAGAAGCGTTGAACACTTGCGAAAAGTTATCAATAGTTAATGGTTCATTCATCTACAACAGAAAGGTTTTATTATGTACAATCAAAAAACAACACGCCGTCAACTTCTGAAAGCCGCCGCCATAACGGTTGCGGTACCGACGTTGATTCCGCGTACTGTCTTTGCCGACATTGCGGCAAAACGCCCCGGAGCCAATGACCGTATCGGTCTTGCTGGTATTGGAGTTGGTCGTCAGGGCAACGGTGTTTTCGGTGCAGCCGCCAGCGACAAACGTACCGAGGTTATCTGCGTTTGCGATGTTTGGAAAAAACGGGCAAACGACATTGCGGCGAAACACAAAGTCTCACCGGAAAACGTTTACCAAGATTACCGCAAAGTCATCGAACGTACCGATGTTGACGCGATAGTTACCGCAACACCGGAACATTGGCGGTCGCTGATTTGTGTCAACGCGGCTTTGGCTGGCAAACACTTATACGTCGAGAAGCCGATTACGTTGACAATCGAAGACGGCGTGTTGATGCGGAAAGCCGCGAAGAAAACGGGTATCGTTTTTCAATGCGGAAGTATGCAACGGTCAATGGTGCCGAACTATCTCGTGTGCAAGTTCATTCGCGAAGGTGGACTTGGCAAAGTTACAGAGGTGATTTGTGCGAACTACGAATCGCCGTGGCTCAACAACTTGCCCGCGCAGAATATTCCTGAAGGTCTCGACTGGGATATGTGGTGTGGACCGGCGGAACCGGTGCCGTTCAATAACGACCTGTTCACGCCGCGGGCGAAACCGGGTTGGTTGTCGTTCCGAAATTATTCGGGCGGCGAAATGACTGGTTGGGGAACTCACGGATTTGACCAGATTCAGTGTGCGTTGGGAATGGACGACACGGGACCGATTGAGATTATCGTCGAAGGCAGTAAGTTAGAACCGCCAACGTACAACGAGTCAACAGATAAGAAAGTTGGTGACGAACTCTGTTCAAAACCAGCACTTGCGTTCCGTTACGCGAACGGTGTAACGGTAAAGTTAGCAAGGGCGGTGAACTGGAGCAGCGGTGACAGAGGCGGCGGTTTGATAATTGGCGAGAAAGGCAAGATAGAAATTTCGCGGAACAAGTTCGTTTGTGAACCGAAAGAACTAGCGGACGAGTTTATGAAGGAACACGCCGGAACAAAATTACCGTCACACACGACCAACTGGATCAACTGTATCTACGACGGCAAACAAACAATCGGCAATTTGGAAACGGGCATCCGCACCGCGACGATTTGTCATATTTTGAACATCGCCCGGTATTTGGGACGTAACTTGAAGTGGGACCCGGTGAAAGAAGAATTTACCGGTGATGCCGAAGCCAACACATGGCTCCGCCGCGAACATCGGAAAGGTTTCGAGCAACCGACTGTTTCGTAGTGGGTAGTTTATGTACCGAATACGGTTGAAATTACGCGCACGTAACACAAGAGTTACGTGCGCGATGTGCCGCGTTTCTAATTTGTGTTTTTTTGTTGTTACGTAATCATTCGGTGGGAGCGGACAAGACCTTTGCGATGGTCAAAACGGTAAATGTCGAAACGTAATCGTCTCCCTTTTTCGTGTACATCACCACAATACTGTTTCTCACGTCGCCCATTTTTCCCGACATATCGGTACGAAAAACAAGGGAAACCCGACTACCCGGCAAAATGTCTTGTTCCGGTAAGTCAATTTCCGTGCAAGAGGTGCAACTCGGAACCGCACATTTCAACACGATTGTTTCGGATAAATTGTTGACAAGTTCCACCGTCCCTGAAACCGTCGTTTCGGACACCGTGCCAAAGTCAATTACCGGCGGTATTACCGTTACGGAATTTACCGCTTCATCAGATTTTTCTTGCGGTTCGCCGTTCGGAAAAACGCCGACAAACAAGCTGATGAACGCTCCTTGAAGAAGAACGAACAACAAGAGAAAGAACTTTATGTCCAACAAATTATTTTTCATCGTCTGAACCTTGCGTATCGTTGTTATTGGAGCGGGAACGTTTCAAATGCCGGGCGTAAAGGAAAACGAGGAGCAAAACGAATGAAATATCTAACACAACCAGAGCGATTAGGAGCGGTGTCCAAAAAACTTTTTCGGGTAACTTAAAATCGTTATTTCTTTTCCAACCGCTCGCCGCACGATCAGCGGCATTTTGGGCATTCATCTTTGCCGTTTCCTTTAACTTCTTAATGCTATCAGAGAGCAATGCCTCCGGAACGTCAAAATCAACGATTTTGTTCCACATTTCCGCCGCCATTTCATGTTCATCCAGATGATTGTAGATAGATGCCGTCGCGCGTAAAATTTCCAACGCATCAACATCGTTGGGATGTGCTTTAATGTAACGCAAAAGAAATTCCAATACCTCTTTCGGTTTTTCCATGTTACAGCAATGATGTGAATAATTGAGCAACGAGATAGGGTCATCCATCATTTCCGGACACAATTCGACAACTTTCTTATAGGTCTCAAACGCTTTTTCGTCATTACGGCAACCAATCGCAAACTGTTCGCCGCAAATACCGATGCACTGACGTTTGTCAGGATATTTTTTGATAAGCCGTTCCAGACATCGCACGCCGTCTTCTTCCTTTTCAAAATAAGCCAACTGCGTATCAATATAAAACATTTGGTCGCGGGTTAAATCTTTGCGTTTTTGTGCTTTCTTCAACGCCTCTATCGCTAATGGATAGGCGGGACGGTGGTCTTTTATTGCTCCAGTGTACCAATTTAATGCGTCAACATATTGATACGGTGTGAGGGAGGGATTATCAAGTAAATCACGCAACAAATTGAGAGTGTACGGTATGCTCTCTTCTTTTTCCATGCCTTCAAACAGTGCCCAAGATTTAATCAGAAAGCCCTTGACGTGGATCGGATACTTTTCCATTTTAACCAATAATTTTTGAAACCTTATATGGTCAATCCCCGTCTCTGGGGTAAGTCCCTCTTCATTCATAAATTGCATTATCATCTTTTCAGAATCCGCAAACTGCGGATCCCATGTAGTCCAGACCAACTCCTCGACCCCCGTAATTTTATGCTTATCCATCGCCTTCTGCATCTCTGCCATAGGCGGTGCAGGCGGAGAAAGACAATTCGCCGTTATTTGCATTTTGGACATCAAAATTGTTGCAAAACAGTGATGATCAAAAATACAGGTGCTGAATAACGACACGACGAGAGAAACACAAATTAACCTCATTATTTATCCTTTCAAGTGAATGGTAACAAACGGATGCACGATCAAAGAATATATCTAACTTGTCACGATTGAAAATTACGTTACATAATAACAAGCGGTAACGAAGCGGCTAGTGAAATTTTGCTGGCGCGCAGTGTTGACTTTACCCAGCGTAACATCGTCGGAGTACCGACTACGTTACCGCCTGTCATACCGAACACGATAGTAAAGTGGGTAACGCAATCTTCGACCGTGACCAGCATATAACCGCTTTTCGGTTTCGCCAAGTACAGTTTTTAAGTATGACATCCTTCCGAAAAACCGCAATAGTGGGCTTGCCTTCTTTCCCAAAAAACAGCAAACCCGCTTATCGTTGGGCGATTTCATCGTTGTTGCCGTTGACGTTACACGCTTTCTCTCACCGCCGTTTATACTCCCCGCTCTTAATTTTGTACTGTTCGATTTTGTAACGCAAAATCCTTGCTGTTGTTCCTAGCGATTGTGCCGCCAGTGTTTGGTTTCCGGTGTATTTTTTTAGTGCTTCACGTATCATTTCTTCTTCCAACGCCGCTACCCGTTCCGCTAACGTTGTTATTTCTTTTGCGTGGTTTTTGTTGAAGTCTGTGATTATTCTTGGCGGTAAGTACGATGCCTGAATCGTGTTTCCCTGACACAACAGCACGGCGCGTTCAATCGCGTTTTCCAGTTCACGGACATTGCCCGACCACTTATAACCTACCAGCATCTCCGCCGCTTCGCTGCTGATTTTTATTCCTTCGCGTTTCATCTTTCGGCTATACTTCTCGACAAAAAATTTCGCCAGTGGTATGATGTCGCGCATTCGTTCGCGGAGCGGCGGGATTACGATTGGGAACACGTTGATTCGATAATAGATGTCTTCACGGAAACGACCGGTCGTTATCGCGTTTTCCAAATCAACGTTTGTCGCGCAGATAAATCTGATGTCCGCGTTTTGAACTACCGTACTTCCGACACGTTCATACGTTCGTTCTTGTAACAGACGCAGCAGTTTGACCTGAATTGCCGGACTGAAGTCACCGATTTCGTCGAGGAACAACGTTCCGCCAGCTGCCTCCTCAATTCGCCCTTTCCGCATCGCAATCGCACCAGTGAACGAACCTCGCTCGTGTCCGAACAACTCACTTTCGAGCAAACTCTCGTTCAGTGACGCACAGTTCACACGCGCAAAGGGATTGTCCGCACGGTCACTTGCATCGTGTACCGCCTGCGCGACAAGTTCCTTTCCGGTACCTGATTCACCGCGTATGAGAACGGTTGTATCGCTGTGGGCAACTTGTGCTATCGCGTTGTAAACGTCAAGCATCTGCGGCGAGTCACCAATCATATTTGTAGGACGATACGGGCGGGCTGACTTTTTTGTAATTTTTTTAGACGGCATATTTTTAGTTATTTATCTGTTGTGAGGCAAGTGTAATACGTTTTTATCAAACAAAAACACCATTTTACTCAAAATTTTCCAAAATTGAAACATTTATCTCAAATTCTCTATAAAAAACTTTCAATTTTGTCATTTTTTCACCAATTTGCACCTTATCAAAAAAATCAGTTTCAATATTTTATTCGATTTTCAGTATTTTCACTAATTATTTTCGATTGGCACAATACGTGCGTTCTGTGGACACAGCGGTATGGGTGGGGTTTTTATCCCCTTTTCCTTTACTTTTACTACATTTTCACAAACGTTTAGAGAGAACAAAAATTATGAACAACGTTCGCAGTAGGACTCTTGTCGAAATTGCAGCCGACCCTAATTCGGCAGCGATTCCGGTTGCTTCAAAGACAGCCGACCTGAAATCACTTTATGGAAACCATTGTTTCAACGAGAAAGCACAGCGCGAAAGACTACCCGAAAAAGTTTTCGAGTCTTTGCGGGAAACTATCAATCAGTCCAAGCAACTTGACCCCGACATCGCGGAAACGGTTGCAAAAGCGATGCACACGTGGGCAGTCGAACACGGCGCGACGCATTTTACGCATTGGTTTCAACCAATGACCGGCAGCACTGCCGAAAAACACGATTGCTTCATCGTACCAACCAGCAACGGTCAGGCAATCGCAAAATTCAGCGGCAACGAACTCATTCGCGGTGAACCGGATGCCAGCAGTTTTCCGTCCGGCGGTTTGCGTGCGACGTTTGAAGCACGCGGTTATACCGCTTGGGACCCGTCAAGTCCGGCGTTTATTTTCCGTCACAAAAACGGTTCAACGCTTGTCATTCCGACGTACTTTGTGAGTTGGACAGGTGAAGCACTCGATATGCGTACACCGCTTCTGCGTTCGATGGCGGCTCTCGAACAGCAATCGTTACGTGTTCTGAAACTGTTCGGCAACAAAACATCGAAACGAGTTTTTCCGACAGTCGGCGCGGAACAGGAATACTTCCTCGTTGACCGCCGTCTTGCCGCGCTTCGTCCTGATATGCTTGTTACCGGTCGTACGCTCTTCGGCGCGAAACCGCCAAAAGGTCAGGAACTCGAAGACAACTACTTTGGTTCGATTCCTGAGCGCGTTATCGGTTTTATGACCGAACTCGAATACGAGTTGGTGTTGCTCGGTATTCCGGCTCGTACTCGTCACAACGAAGTTGCACCGGCGCAGTTTGAGTTAGCACCGTTCTTTGAACCCGCGAATCTCGCTGCCGACCACCAGATGCTCATTATGCAACTGTTGCGTAACATCGCGACACGTCACGGTTTTCACGCTCTGCTCCACGAAAAACCGTTCGCGGGAATCAACGGCAGCGGCAAGCATAACAACTGGTCGATGATGACCGACGATGGTGAGAACCTGCTGGAGCCGGGTGAAACGCCGCATGAAAACGCTCAATTCCTGTTCTTCACAGCGGCGGTTTTGCGGGCGATTCATTTGAACGGCGATTTGTTGCGAATGAGCGTAAGCGGGGCGGGTAACGACCACCGTCTTGGCGCGAACGAAGCACCGCCAGCGATTATGAGTATTTTCCTCGGCAGCGCACTGGACGAGGTATTTCACAAACTTGCGGAAGGTACGAGTGCCGCCGCGAAGAAAATGGCACCGATTGAAATTGGTGTTTCAACATTGCCGCCGCTCAAACGTCATAGCGAAGACCGTAACCGGACGAGTCCATTTGCGTTCACCGGAAACAAGTTTGAGTTCCGCGCGGTTGGTTCAAGTCAGAACGTCGCGCAGTCAACGACGGTACTCAATACGATTGTCACTGAAAGTTTGGACGCGATGGCGACTGAACTCGAAACGGCGTTGAAATCGAAGAAGGACTTCAACGCGGCGGTTCACGAGATTGTCTCGAAGACGATTAAGGAACACAAGGCGGTTCTGTACAACGACAACTGCTACTCGGACGCTTGGAAGAAGGAGGCGGAGAAACGCGGGTTGCCGAATCTTGTTTCGACGAATAAATGTTTGCCGTTGATTAACGGTAAGAAGGCGGTTGAACTCTTTGGCAAGTACAAGATTTTCAGTAAGACGGAGTCGGATAGCCGTCACGAAATTTACGCGGAAAATTATGTCAAGACAATCAACATCGAAACAGCAACAGCGATTGAGATAGCCGCGACAACGATTCTGCCGGCGGCGTTGAAGTACAAGAAGAACCTTGCTGATGTTTCGACAACGGAGCCGCAACAAGAGTTGCTAACTGAGTTGAATCAACAGATTGACGACTTGATTCAAACGTTGCGTTCGTTGCGAAAGGTCTATGCGGGAATCCCGGAAGGTCACGCGGTTCAGGACGCAGCCGACTACTGCCACGACAAAGTAATGCCGGCATTGGAAGCGTTAAGAAAGTCGGTAGATACGCTGGAAGAAAGTGTTGATGACGAACTATGGCCTCTACCAACATACACCGAACTATTGTT
>JAITST010000093.1 GCA_031287585.1 Planctomycetaceae bacterium
GACCTCGCGGGTTCGCGAAAAGACGCCCCGTGCAGTATTGCGATGTCGGCTGCACCGTCTTGCGGACAATCCAAATTTTCTGCATCCGTTTACTCAACTCCGGTTGGTCTTCCGGCGTAAGTCTGAAAACCACTTCGAGAATTACAACGTCTTCTAGTGAACTTGTTTGATAACCGAACGTGAAATCGTTTTGCGATAACGTTACAATTTGACCGTCGAACCGTGCGACTGTCAGCGACTCGACGTACTCACTAATACTGCTGTTGTTCGTGCTGGTATTACGCCGAATCGCACCGCCGACCGTTCCCGGAATCCCTATCAATCCTTCAAGTCCCGCAAGTCCGCCGTGAACCGACGACGTTATAACTTTACCAAGTTTCACACCGCCGCCCGCTATGACATTGTCGCCGTCTATACGGATGGACGTGAACGCCGCTGACGATAATCGTATAACAACACCGCGCACACCGGAATCGGAAATCAGCAGGTTAGAACCGAACCCAATCACACGTATCGGTACGCCCAACTCACGGCAATATGCCAGCAACGCACAAAGTTCATCACGGTCACGCGGTTCAGCAAAAAAGTCCACCTGCCCGCCAATCTGAAACCAAGAGTGCATAGCCAACGGCACATCACGCCATACAAAATTTTTGAATTGTTCAAAGTTATCCATAGTTTTTTTTGATAAATAATTTTTGCGATTCTCCGTCAGTTGAATCCGGCGACAATAAATCGTTACATCGCCGTTGGATTTAGCCGACGGACGGTCACTACCGTTTCAAATCCGCAATATAAAAACTTCCGTAAGTATGTACACGGTCTTTCTTATGTAATTCCGCCGCCTGCTCCGTGTGCATCTGCAATAACGAGCCGAGTTCGCACTTGTCACCGTTACGCTCAACTGGTATCGTATCAATATATTCCGTTCGCAATCCGCCGCTGCGCCATAAAATCCGCGTTTCATGTGCGGCACGGTCAAGAATCGCGTCCCACTCGGCAACCAACGCACCGTACAAGTGATGTGACAACCAATCCATGTGGTCAAGCAAAACAAAACGCGAAATTCTCACATCTGTATCAACAGTCCGTAAAAATTGTTCAACTGTCATCGTGTGAGTCGTAATCCGATTAACCAAACCACCTTTAAGTTTTTCAAAATTCTCACGTTCAAGATATTCAGGACAACACGTCGGCAAGTACGAACCAGTCGAATAAACTCGCCAAAAATAATTGTCGTTAATCGGCAACGTGCCAAAAACGGAATCAAGACAGTCCTCTATAAACTTAACCAAACCGCCCGGATACTGCTTATTAATCTGGTTCAGTTGCGCTTCCGGGACACCAAGCATCGACATCGTTGTATTACGATTCATAATCGCGCGAATCGTTCGTCCCCAAAGACGCGGCTTAATTTTGTTAAACCAAATATCACGTTGCTCTTCGAGCGATTTTGCGTCAAGCAACTCATTTATAGGTTTACGGATTTTCGCAATCTTATCAATGTAAGCGTTAATTCCGCGAGCGACAACACCAGTCGTACCGTGGAAATATAACGTTCGCCTCCGATGACCGAAATACTTTTTGATTTTCAAATCCCAAAAGTGACGCGACTTTTCCGGCAACAAGTCACGCAACTTATCGCGATACAATTCACGCGGATTAGCAGTATGTCCGTGACCGAACATTGTGAAGAAAGTTTCGTAATCGAGTTGCTTGATAGCCGCAATTTTGAGGTCAAGCAATGCGTTCTGACGGTAATTCATATCGACTGCATAGATATGGTTCAGCCCGCTCAAAGCATACGATAGAGCGTTACAACCAGCCGACGTAATCACAAGCAAGTTATCGTTAGCCGAAAGATTAAGCACTTCCTTATCAATACGCGGGTCTTCCCAGCAGGTATTGTAAACCAAATGCCGTCCGTGAACCATCTGAAAAACACGTCCGCTAATCCACTCTTTAATTCGCCCCATAGAAATAATCTCCGAATAAAAAAACAGCGGCAAAATCCGCCAGCAACCAAAAAACGTGAAAACAATCCTCACGCAACAATACCCAACATTATAGATGTAACCAAAGGAAAATAATAGGTAGGGTGGGAAAAAATAAACGTGGGAATAAATACCGTGAACGCGTGCGGGATGCGCCGTTTTTTTGTCCGCTTGATTTTTTTCGGCACTAGTTATAGAATGGTAAATGTTTGTTGACAATTCATTATTTCACGTTTACTATTCAATGATTAACACGTTTACTATTGATGTTGAAGATTACTTTCAGGTTGCGGCGTTTGAGAAAATCATTTCGCCGGATGACTGGGGAACGTTTGATTACCGTGTTGAGGCGAATACAGAACGGCTTTTGGCGTTGCTTGATGATGCCGGAGTTTGTGCTACGTTTTTTATGTTAGGTTGGATTGCGGAGCGTAGTCCGCAGTTGGTGCGTCGAATTGCGGCGGCGGGACACGAGGTTGCGTCGCACGGGTACGCTCATCAGTTGATTTACCGGCAGTCGGCGGCACAGTTTCGCGACGATGTTCATCGGGCGAGAGCGTTGCTTTGTGATATTAGCGGTCAGGCGGTTGTCGGTTATCGCGCACCTAGTTGGTCGATTACGTCGAAGAGTTCGTGGGCGCATAGTGTTCTCATTGATGAAGGTTATAAGTACGACAGCAGCGTTTTTCCGATAAAACACGACTTGCACGGTACGCCCGACGCGCCGCGTTGTGTTCACCGTATTGAGACAGATAACGGTTCGATTATTGAGTTTCCGCCGTCAACGGTTACGTGGTTAGGGCATAATTTTCCAACGGGCGGCGGCGGTTTTTTCCGACTGTATCCGTACTTGCTTACACGTTTTATGTTGCGTTCGATTAACCGAAAGAGGATGCCGTTCACGTTTTATATTCATCCGTGGGAAGTTGACCCGAATCAGCCGCGTATTGCGGGGGCTTCGTTCAAGAGCCGTTTCCGTCACTACGTCAATCTGCGGACAACGTATAACAAACTCAAACGATTAGTTGGAGATTTTCGGTTTCAGTCGTTGGGGCAACAGTTTGAAACTATTGACCGCGATTCGTTACCGGTACGGCGTATTGAACCGCAAACATAAATTTGTAAGGAGTATAACAATGGGACTTCCCAAACTACCGTTCGGCATACAGAACTTTGAGAAACTTCGTAACCTCAACTGTTTGTATGTTGACAAGACTAAACAGATTTACGATATGATTACAAACAACTCAGGCGTAGTGTTTCTTGCTCGTCCGCGCCGTTTTGGAAAGTCGTTGATTTGTTCGGCTATTGGGGCGGTTTTCGATAACAAACGCGAGTTGTTCAAAGGGTTGTACATAGACGCGTCTGATTGGGAGTGGGAAACGTATCCTGTGATTCGCATTGACCTTAACGCCGGCAATTATTACGACGGGCAAATCGCCCTCTATTCCACGATTGACTGTGCGTTAAAATCGTGTTCAAGACAGTACGGCATCCCGTTAGAGGGAAGTAGTTCGTCTGAAAAATTTAGTACGTTAATTGAATGTCTTTACACCAAGTTTAGCAAACCAGTAGTTGTTATCATCGACGAATACGATAAACCTTTGTTGTCAACTATCGACAAACCTGAAATTTGTGAACAATTGCGAACCGCGTTGAAGGGTTTTTACGGTGTTTTGAAAACGTCAGACCAATACCTGAAGTTCGTATTCCTGACCGGCGTTACCAAATTTTCACAAGTGAGTGTTTTTTCCGACCTCAATCAAGTGAACGATATTTCGTTTGACGAAGATTATGCCGACATTTGCGGTATCACACAAGAGGAATTGGAACAAAATTTTGAACCGTTTTTCGACGCGGCAATGAAAGAAAACGAACTAGACCGTGAAGGTTATCTCGGTAAATTAAAACTGTTTTACAATGGATATCGCTTTACAGATAAACCAATAAAGGTTTACAATCCATTTGGTCTAATCAATCACTTTACGAAGAAGTATAAATTTCAATCGTTCTGGTACAATACTGGCACACCGGCATTTTTGATGAAACTGCTGTCAGAACAAAAAATCGACTTGGTGAATCTTGAAAAGATTGAAGTAGGTGTGAACGAGTTCGTAAATTTCAGCATCGACAAATTGGATGCGTTGCCTATACTTTATCAGACAGGTTACTTAACGATCATCAACTTCAACAAAGATGAAAATTTTTACACATTTGATTATCCTAACCTGGAAGTCAAAACTGCGTTTGCGGACTCGTTGATGAAGGATTATTTTGGTTGCCGCGGTACCGAACAGTCATCGTTTGTGGCAAAGGTACCGCGTTTGTTGCGTGCTGGCGATATTGACGAAGTGATGGAACACATCCAATCGTTCCTCGCGGGAATACCGTACGACCTCGCAATCGCGAACGAACGTTATTATCAAACCGTTATCCACGTACTTTTCCGTATGCTGGGTTTCGATACAGATTCCGAAATACGCATTGCGAAAGGTCGTCTTGACACGAAAGTAGAAACGAAGAACAACGTTTACTGTTTTGAATTCAAACTAAACGGTACCGCACAAGACGCAATCAACCAGATAAACACAAAAGATTATCTGACACCTTGGCTGAAAAGCGGGAAAAAACTGTTCAAGATTGGAGTAAAGTTTGACTGTGAAGAACGAAACGTTACTGATTGGATTATTGAGCGGCAATGACTAAAACATTTATTTCCGTAATTATACCTGTACGTAATGAGGCGGCTCATATCGGGCAAGTGCTGGATGCGTTATTACGGCAACGTTATCCGTCGGAACTGTTCGAGATACTCGTTATCGACGGTTGTTCGACCGACAATACCCGCGAACTTGTCACCGCGTACCAACAACGGCACGCGCAGGTACGTTTGTTCGGGAATCCGAAACGGTTGTCGAGTGCGGCACGTAATATCGGAATCGACAACTTTCGCGGCGACATCTTTCTGCTCATTGACGGTCACTGCTTAATCGACAACGACAATCTGTTCGGTGTTATCGACCGTGCGTTTCAGGACGAAACGATAGATTGCCTCGGACGACCGCAGCCGCTCGAATTACGTAACGCAAACGCAATTCAGTTGGCGATTGCTGCCGCCCGCCGTTCGCCGCTCGGACATCATCCCGATTCATTCATCTACGCAAACAAACCGTGCATCGCTCCCGCGATAAGTATCGCTGTCGCATACCGCCGCTGTGTGTTTGAACGTGTCGGACGATTCGACGAAACATTCGACGCGGCGGAAGACGCAGAGTTTAACTACCGTTGTGACAAAGCGGAGCAACGGTGCCTGTTTGAACCGGAGTCCGCAATACGTTATGTTCCAAGAAAAACAATCAGCGGTTTATTCCGTCAACTTGTTCGCTACGGTCGCGGTAGAATCAAACTAACACGCAAACACCCTGAAACGTTTTCACTAAAAAGCACGTTGCCGGCATTCTTCGTAGCAGGCGTAACAATCGGAATCATACCAGCAATGTTATCGTGGATATTCTGCGGATTGTACCTTACCGTGTTGCTGTTATATGCCGCAATAATCCTAGCCGAGACAATACGCCAAGCAATCCAAAATCGTAATTGGACATTCATATTCCTGCTGCCAGTAATTTTCACGACAATATACATATCAAGCGGAACAGGGTTGTTGGCGGAGGTTTTCTTTGGGAGAAAACGAACGGAATAAACAGAATCATTCCTACTGAGATTTATAAGACAACTAGCATCGGAAATAACGATTTCAGACAAAGGCATGTTCTTTTTCCGTCTGGTCATTTTTGTCAATGTGGTCACTAAAACGGTGCACGAGTTTGAGTTCTTTTGCAAACTGTTCCCCGTCATCATAAGCAATAGTATCTACAGAACTATTTTGCGATTGCGTGGATTTGCGAAAATGGTTAAGATTGGCAGTATGCGTTTCATTTTAACTTTAATTTTAACTTTAATTTTAATTTTAATTTTGGTGACAAGCGTCGCACAAATCGTTACTGGATGATAGTCGGTCAATCGATACAGCATTCCCAGCGTATTGCCGCGGGACTTTCCATTCCGGCGAGTGCGAGTTCCGGTTTCGCCGTAACACAGGGAGTCTGGCGGTTTTTGGCGAACAAGAATGCCACCCCTCAACTTCTCGTTGCTCCGTTGCGGCAATTTGCACAACAACAACAACAACAACAACAACAACAACTCAACGGCGGTTATGTCCTTCATGTTTTCGATTGGTGTAAACTTGATTATAAAAATCATGTGTCCAAAGCCGACCGCATCAGCGATTGCCTGAAAGACTGTCACGGCTACGACTGTCACTGCTCAACTCGCGGTCAACGCCAATGACGGTTCGCCGATTGAGTTGGTTCAATCGCATCTTAAAACGGCGAACGGTTTTTTAAGCACGATAGACAAAACCCCGGAGTCGGGAACGAATCACCTCGATCAAGTGTTGCCGATGATAACGTTGTGGTTGATGATTGCGACAGTAATTGATCCGAAGACGCGAAAGGAGTTGACGCAGGGTGTGTAAAAAGTTTGTAGGTATTTTGGCAGGGTATTCTATTGACAATCCC
>JAITST010000140.1 GCA_031287585.1 Planctomycetaceae bacterium
CTTCCAAGTTGATAGAAAATGCCGTCAGGGCTGGGATCGAGCGTGCGGTCCTCGACGCGGAGGTCTCCCTCCCGGCTCTCGCTGACCTCTCGGCGTCCAGCGAATCGAAGGAGGTTGCGGCGTTTGAGTTGGTGCTGATACTGTTGTTGGCTCTGGCGAGGTGTTTTTTGATACCTGTTGCAGGAACTCGCCGGATACGTTTTGTAGGCGGACTATCTCGCTTTTGTTTTCTTTGTCTTGCTTCGATAGAACAATTAAGATTACCTCGTCACCATTCTTACGATGCCTGTTGACCTCTTCGAGCGTTGCATGTTCAGTCTCGCTCATCTCGCCAACACGTGCCGCAACTTCTGTTCCGCTCTGCCTGTTCAACATCGGTTGGTTCGGCTGATTATTTTGTTGAATCGGACGCATAATGCTGTCCGGTGTTGGTTGCGAAGACTGTTGTAACTGCGGTTGCTGCGACGGTTGCTGTTGTGTTTGAGATTGCTGGGGACTAAACTGACTTGCTGTCGGTGGTTGAATGTTCGACGGTTGCAACGCGACGATAGTTTGTGTATCGTGTAACGACGGATTTTGATGAACGGCGGTAAGGTTTTCTTTGTCGAGTTCACGACGAATGACGTGCGGCGGTACGAAGTGACCATCGTTCGTGTCGGGGTCGGCGGTGTTGCAAACTCCGATTAGGTAGCCGTCGCTTGTGAATAGGCCTCCGCCGCTGCGTCCGCTCACAGGTGCGCCGGAGACTTGAATGTAGTGAAACGGTTCCGCATTTGTTCGTGGAGTTCCGATACGGTCAAGCGATAAGATTCGATGTTCCCAAACTGTCGGTGCCGCACCGCCATCGCAACCAACACTGTAAACCGCGTTACCAATCGAAACGGCTTGGTGTTCGGACAAAATCGGGCGGGCTTCGACTGCGCAAGGCGGTTTGATGACTAATAGCGCGACATCAATTTCAAGGTCGCTTCTGATACAACGTCCTTGTGTTTTCACTTCCGTTTGTGATTGGTCGTTGAACAAGTGAACTTCGACAATCGCTCCTTTACCGCACGTTTCACGGAAGATGTGCGCACAAGTCAGAACCAATGCGTATCCGCTGCGGGCATCAACGATTGTTCCTGTTCCCCACGAATGACCAGTTGCGTCGTCAACTTTTATTCGCACACTCGAACGCCGGCACGCCGCCGCGTCGAATGTTTTTACGGAGGCAGTCGTTGCGTTTGCGGTACTTGTACTTGCAACGGTCGCGGTTGGCTGTATCTGTGCCAGTTGTGTTACTGGTTGTGTAACGTTATGTTGATTCGGTGCAACGGCTGTCGTTGGTATAGCCGCTAACGAAGTTGCAACAGGTATTGCAGACGACGGTCGCTGATTATTTTTCGCAATAAATTCTTGTGCCGTTTCAAACATACGCAAGATTCGCGGACGCATAACAACAGGATCGCCGCCGCCGGTTACGCGGTCAACTTCGGTAGTACCGACGAGTACCAACAGCGTCGGATACGATTGAATACCGAACTGCCGGACGAGTTGGGGATGTTGCGACGCGTCGAGTTGACGAATGGGATAACCTTGCGAAAGGAGTTCGCCGACGAGCGGTTCGATTTGGCGGCAGTGCGTACAGTTCGCGGTAACAAACTCCAGCATAACAACGCTGCCAGCGTTTGCTGGCGGCTGCGGCACAACATTCTGCGCAGCAACGTTCTGCCCCGAAGTGAAGCCGGTAAATGCGGCGAACGCGAATACAAATGAAACGATTGCCAATTTATAGAATCTGCACATACGCAAGTTTCCGTTCTCCAAAGTAAAATGTGTTGCTGAATACATATAACCCAAACCAATTTTGGGGACGGATTCTAGCGAAAATCCAAAAACATTGCAATCCCAAATTGGTGACATTTATGAAAATTATACAAATGTTGTGGACGGTAACTATCGGTAAATAATGGCAGCCGCTTGCATATAGAACTTAACACGATAAAATATAACGGTATTGTGTTACCAATAATTACACTACCAGTTAGGAGGAAATTGATGATTAGTGTCAGAGGAACTTACGATGGCAAAACGTTCGCGGCGGTTGAGCCGGTACCGCCGATTTCGATACTTGCGAATAATGGTAATTGCGATGTGATTATAACTTTCGTTGAGTCAGGGATTCCGTCGAATGATGGGACAGTGAAGTTTGGTGAAGTGCGAAAGCCGTCTATCAGTGATGAGAATTGGAAAAAATGTATTGAACTGTTGGAGGCAAGTATGGATGAGGAAGTACCAGATTTTCCGCGAGTAAATTTATTCGGTGGAAGGGAACTTGAATTATGAATGCGTTTGCCTTTGATTCAAACACCATATCATTCTACATGCGTAATCATGGGACGGTAGTCAAAAGAATAGATGTTGCTAGAAGTCGCGGAGACAGATTAGTCATTCCGTCTATTGTTTACTACGAAGTAAAACGCGGACTACTCTACGCTCGTGCTTCACACAAAATTCAGGCATTTGATTTTTTTTGCCAGAGTTTGATTATAGAAAGCATTGACAAGAGAATTGCTGAATCGGCAGCAAGAATCTATGCGTTACTTAAACAAGCAGGTCGTATTGTCGAAGATGCTGACATCCTTATTGGTGCGTATTGTGTTGAAAACGACTATACCCTCATAACAAACAACACAAAACATTACAAAAATATCCCGCGTCTATTGATTGAAGACAGGACATTATAACTCATTATATTTTATCTTTTTTCACAAACTTTTTTACATTTATAAAAATGAAACAATTAAAAATCGGCACACACACATTTTCCAGTCGGCTTTTTGTTGGTACGGGGAAATACCCTGATTATGAAGTTATGCAGCGTGCGATTGAGCGTAGCGGTGCGGAGTGTATCACTGTTGCAGTGCGGCGTGAGCGGCTTATTGATTCTGCGGGACGTAACTTGCTCGACTTCATTGACACCAAACGTTACACCATTTTGCCAAACACCGCTGGCTGTTTCAATGCCGACGACGCGGTTCGTGTTGCGAGACTCGGACGCGAGATTTTGTTGCAGATGGAAAACGCTGGTGCAAACTGGGTTAAACTTGAATGTCTCGGTGACACGAAAACGTTGTTGCCTGACCCGTTTGAAACAGTCAAAGCGACAGAGCAACTTGTTGCGGACGGTTTCCAAGTTTTGGTTTATACGACCGACGACCCGCTTGTTGCGAAACGTTTGAAGAACTGCGGAGCGGCGGCGGTTATGCCCGCGGGAAGCCCGATTGGGAGTGGTCAAGGTGTACTTAATCCGAACGCGATTCGTATCTGTCTCGAATATCTCAAAGACAACGACTCCGATTATCCGGTGATTGTTGACGCGGGAGTTGGAGCGGCGAGCGATGTTGCGATGGCGATGGAACTCGGAGTTGACGGCATACTGCTTAACACCGCAATTGCACACGCCAAAGACCCGATAGCGATGGCGGAAGCAATGAAGTTGGCATGCGAAGCCGGACAACTTTCGTTTGAATCAGGACGTATCCCCAAAAAGTTATACGCAACAGCAAGCAGCCCGGAGTTGATGATTAGTTAGCCGTGTATATTCACGTTTTGACCGCGAATGCACGAATTTATAACGAATTATTCGTATTTATTCGTGTATTCGTGGCAAAATAAAGAGTTACCGAACAAGTTTAATATATCAACAGTGTAGTGAGGAAACCAATGCCAAAACGTCCAATTCGATTTTTTAATACTACGGGTCCGTGTAATCCAGATGACCACTATATGTTGCCGCCCGCTGAGCGTTTGCAAGGGGCGCAGTTGCACCGTTATGTCAAGGATAATCTCTATTGGTCACTACGTGCCCCTCGTCAAACTGGCAAAACGACGTTTCTACAAAGTTGGTCGAAGGAAATCAACGCGGGAGGCGAAGCCGTTGCGTGTTATGTTAGTGTGGAACGATGTCAAGGACTGACGCTTCGTAACGACGCAATGCCGGAAGCGTGTGTGGCAATTCAAGAGTGGGCAGCCAACGCTGGATTACCCGTCCCGAAAACGAGTACAGATGAACCCGGCAGCGTGATAAGCAGCATACTAATAAACTGGGCGATGCTCGTTGCGCCGCAACCGCTTGTCGTCCTTTTCGATGAAACGGATATTCTTGAAGGTGATACATTGATTAGTTTTCTCCGCCAACTTCGCGGCGGTTTTGCAAGCCGTGGCATTGGCAAGTTTCCTGTTTCGATTGCCCTCGTCGGTATGCGGGACTTGAAGGACAATATCGGTGTCGCAAAGGACGGTAAGCCGGTAAATCCGGGCTCGCCGTTTAATATCAAATCGGACTCTGCCGTTATCGGCAACTTCACTCGTGAACATATTGCACAACTTTTTGCACTGCATACCGAAGAGACGGGGCAGCAAATCACAGAGGAAGCACTTGACTACGTTTGGGAACAATCGAAGGGGCAACCTTGGATTGTCAACTCGTTATTTCAGAGGGCAACGATGCGGATTCTTGATTACGAAGATTATCAAACCGTTAATGTGGAACACCTGCGTCAAGCCCGCGAACAGATGATTCTTGCAAGGGAAACGCATATTGAATCACTAGCGTTTCGATTGAAAGACCCAAACATCCGTTATGTAATTGAAAAATTACTAACAGGAGAATATGCATCAGATTTGCTGAATAGCGATGCGTTTCAACAATGCTTGGATTTAGGATTAGTGGCGAATAACGATGGTGAAATCGGTGTTGCTAATCCTATTTATCGAGAAGTATTGGCAAGAGAAATTTCGTATAACGACCAAATGATGTTGCCGAAGCCGACTTTCCGTTGGCAGAACCCGGATGGAACATTGGATATGGATTCACTTTTGAAAGAATTTCAGGGATTCTGGCAAGAAAATTCAGAGATATGGGAGGAAAATGCTGACTATACAGAAGCGTTCCCACACCTACTACTAATGGCATTTTTACAACGAATCACAAATGGCGAAGGACGAATTGAACGGGAATACGCTGCGGGACGTAAACGAATGGATTTAGCCATCGAGTACAAAGGCAAGTGGAATATTATTGAAATAAAACTATTGCGTGACCGGCAAACGTTTGACAAAGTCAAAGCCGAAGGTTTGAAACAAATCGTTGGTTATCGGGATAGTTTTTCATCATCGTTGCGAATGAAAGACGGCAATAAAATCCCGTGTTACCTTGTGATTTTCGACCGGCGGAGTGAGGATAAAAAATTGGCGTGGGAACAGCGGATTACTTGGAATGTTGAAGATGATGTGACGGTGATTGGGTGTTGATTTTCGCCGCAAATACTTTATTTACAAAGGTATCCTTGTACTGCAGACTTGTTCGGAAACGTGAGAATAGAGAGAATAAGTATTTTGGTTAAGTAAAATATCCCGCATTTTTCAACAGTTCCTTATCACTTTCCAATCGCCTGCTGGATTTTTTTTTGTGTATGTTCTAACTTTTGCTGTAACGGCTCGCTAGTTTGGTTTTGGCGTAGAGTTTTTTGATGATTTAGTTCGGTGTTGGCTGAGTTTAGTAATTTTTCTCTTTTGGTTTTGTCAGTTTCTTTGTCTGCAATTTTTAGTATGCACTGCATTTTGTTTTCGTAGGCATCGTAATAGATTTCTTTGAAACGTTCTACGTTTGTTGATGTTCTTTTTATTATTCCGTTCCAGCCCCATACTTTTTTGTCGCCAGTTATTGCTTTGTACAACATTGCCGTTTCGTACTTACCTAGCGTCTGATATGTCTTTGCTGTTTCAACTTGAACATCAATTCTCAATTCGTTCTCTGTTAATATTGAGTTTAACAATCGCAAACTTTCCTCTGCCGGCTCACGTTCTCCGATGTTTCGTAACGACTCGGCTAGACGCAGGTTTACTGTGTTTTCCGCTCCCATCGGCAACCACGTTGGGTCTGTTTTAATCTTTTGGATTATCGTTTTGTACGTCGCGGCGGCTCCTTTGAAGTACGTTGACGATTTTATATTTTCGTTATTATCACTATCATTCAGTAATCCGCTGCCCAGACGATAATACGTGTCCGCAATCCAGTACAACGTTTGAAACGTGTTATTGTCACGCCCGCGTATCCGTTGCAAAAACATACTGAATCCATTAGCAACTTTCTCTACCTTCGTTACCTGCTCCTGCTCGCCGTTCTCACGGAGGTCGTGTAGTTGCTCCTCCAACTGCCGCCCCAACAAAATGTAAACCGCTGTCAACTTTTGGTCGTTGTCGCCGTGTTCATTTTTGATTATTGTCTCTAATTCGTTCATCGCTTGTTCCGCCGCGTCGAGATTGCCAGCACTAACGAGTACCCGTAATTCGAGCATCATTACGTTCAACTTAATGTTCGCGTCAATCTTCAAATCTGACAAAGTCGTGTCCGTCGGCGGCTGCCTAATCACCGTCATCGCACCCAACGTCGGGTCGTTCAGCCAACGCGATGCTTCATCCGGTTTGTCATCAAGATTCATACAAATCTGCGCAAGAGCGAACGCCGCGTGAACTGTTTGCCCGTCAAGCGGTTCACCGTTGCTAATCAACTCACGTTTGCGATTCAGTCCCGCTTCGAGCGAGTTACGTGCCGATTCAAGTAACGTTTCCAACTCGTGTTTCGCCGGACGTTCGTTTTCGGGCAAACGTAAATCACGTGTGAATTTGTTCCAGTACGTTTGACCGACACGAAGTAGACCGACCGCCTTCGCGTTACTGTCGGCGGGAATCGCGTCTAGTAACGTTTTCACTATGCCGTAATTTCCGCTCTCAATTTCGGTATCAAGCCGAATCAGCGTAACCTCGCTTGCAACGTCTCTATCACGCCAACGTGTCATAACAAAATTCGCGAGACGATTCATCTGTTCAACAATCGCCGACGGGTCGCGCGCGGGATTCGTTTTGTAAGCCGCCATTTCATCAACGAACAGACTACGATAAAGCCGCATCGCGAGCGACGCTGTCTGGTCGGCATCGGGTTCACCCGAATAACGCTGCGCGAGAAAATCGGCGAGCAACGCCGCTTCGTTTTTCATATCAAGAATGTTGTACACGCTAACGAGTTGCAACCGCAAACGGTTCACGTCCGTAATTGGAACGTCGGCATCACGCAACCGTAACGCATTGTCGATAGCGTCACGGCAACGTGCAGCGGCTTCGGTGAAACTCTTTTGAATTTCCGCACGTGCACTATCAGTTGCCGACAACATATCATTACGAACAGCCATCAGTGTACCAAACTCGTCCGCGACACGTTCTAACGCTTCGTTAAACGTTTTTGGTTTGTCGGTACCGTTTTCACTGACGTTACCGTTGTCTGTTTGCCGTGATGGTCTTATCGTTGACAATAGTTGTTGTGCGTCACGATAAACATTCTGTGACTGCGGATGAATCTGACGCAACAACGCGACTGCCGACTGAATCGCGCGACTGTGTTCCGCTTTATTACCCTTCACCGACTCAGCGTAAGCGGCGTACATCTTCGCGGCTTCGAGATACAACGTTTGCCCGCCGCGTGACTCTTTGTACATTCGCGGCACCGTTTCATCCCAGCGTTTTATCCGCTCAATTGAGTCGGCGAAGTTACCGTCGCGCGTGTTCATATCTATCGTTAGTATTAGCGACTCGGTGATGATTCGCGTAAACTCGTCACCCGATAAAACGTTCAATTCCGATACAAGTACACGTGATTCTTTGAAGTCACCGAGTTCGTGATATGCTTTCGCGGCATAGAGTTTCGCGTCGAAACCAGCGGCATATTCGATGTACTTTGTACCGAGTTTCGCGAAGTCGGCGGCAGCGGCTTGCATACGTGTTTTGAACTCGCCGCTGTTTTGCGGAAACGTTCGCGCGAGTTCGAGTTTGGTAATGTTGACAAGCATCTTGCCCGCGATAACACGTCCGAACGGAACCGGATTGTTATCCGGCGAACCGCCCGCGTCGAGAATTTTTCGCGCGGCGGTAACGGCAAGTTTGTCGGCTGTTTCAAAGTAAAGTAACGCGCTTTCGATTTTGTTACGAGCGGACAAACGAAGCGGCTCGCGTTCAGTAGTCGGCGTTACATCCATCGTTGAACGTGTCAACTCGTTACGTCCATCGTCGAGTAATAACTCGCCAAGCGTTGTGTTTGCCTCAAACACAAACTCATTATCGGGATGCTCGGTGAGAAACTTCGTGAACAAAGTACGTGCCGCACGCAAATGCTCTGCACGATTGAGGAACATCCGATTCTTGCGTACCGCCTCAATATGAATCAAACCCAACTGATAATCAATCTGCTCCGACAAATCCGCCGGACAACCAGCACTTTGTCCAAGCCACTGAACATAATTAAAAGCAGTATCATAATAACCTCGCTCGTCCAAAGTCAACAACATAACCCGCCAACGAGATTGCGGCTGAGCAAACGAGAATGTTTGCAGTATAAGGATAAACACGAGCGCGGTACAATTGTTTATGAGTGATGTTGGTCGCATTGTTGAGATTTGTTGTCTTTCATTTACAGGTCAAGTTTACTTTCCCCAAAGTAATACGTTTATTGTTTCCATTATCCCGCTTTTTGTTGGCGAGGTTTGTGGAATTGGCGAAGTTGGTGGCGGTTCTATGGCACGGGGAGTTGGACGAGGCGGCGGTGTTTCTTCTTTCGGGATTGTTGAACGTACTACTGGTCTTGTTGGAAATTGTTCTACTTTTCTTGTTGGAGTTGTTTCTGGTTCCGGCTCTGGTTTGTCAATCCGATATGTTGCTGGTAACTGGCGTGGTTTGGGACGAGGACGGGTTTGGTGGCGGGGATGGTGGTCTGGGACGACTACGGGTGATTCCGCTTCGTTTATTTGTGTGATTGGCGATTGTTCTGCTTGATGTCTCTGTTGCCTCATCATTGACGACATTCCAATTGCTACATCCTCACCAAAGTAAACTTTGCGTGCTTCTTCGTTGTTCAACACTTCCTCCGGTGTTCCGTGACAAAGCACCTGTCCTGCGCGGATGACGTAACTTCGCTGTGTTATCTGCAATGTCTCGCGGACTTGGTGATCGGTAATCAAGATAGAGATTCCGTCAACCGCCAGTTGTCTGATAATCTCTTGAATACTGTGAACGGTCACGGGGTCGATATTCGCGAATGGTTCGTCCAACAACATAATCTTCGGTCTTGACACCAACGCCCGCGCGATTTCAAGACGGCGGCGTTCACCGCCGGAAAGTCCGCTGCCGCGATTTCGCCGCAGGTGAATTAGGTTGAATTTTTCGAGTAGTTCGTCGCACCGTTCCCGCCGAGCTCGTCGGCTCATTCCGAGCATTTCCATCACGCCGAGTAAGTTGTCTTGTACTGATAAATTGCGAAATACACTTGCCTCCTGCGGCAAGTATCCCATTCCGCCTTCGCGTGAACGGCGGTACATAGGCCAGTTTGTCGCGTCTTTTCCGTCGAGGAATACGAGTCCGCCACTCGTGTCGATAAGTCCACACGTCATTCTGAAACTCGTTGTTTTACCCGCTCCGTTCGGTCCGAGCAAACCAACGATCTCGCCAGCATTCACATAAAAACTAACGCCATCGACGACACGACGTTTACCATAAATCTTGATCAAACCTTCGACACGCAGTATCGGAACGTTGATTTCCCCAAACGTTCGCGCCGCTGACGAACCTGCGTTTTGGTGGTTTATCGGTTTTAGGAGTGTATTCATGGATTCGGTAGGCATAACAATTTTTGTATTGGTAAGACAGTGGGTGGTTTCAACCGAACGATTATATTGATGCCGCCGCTTCAAATATAAACACTATGGCAGGAAATGAAAAGTCAAGCCGAGTTCAATTAGTTGTAAAACGGGATTGGTGTATTCAAAAACAACCCGTAACAACGTAATGATACAAAAAATCTTACGTTCTAGTCAATACCGATATTTACGGTTAAAGTTACCTAAACGGAATAACCGATTCAAACCGGAGTAGAGATGCCGGAATTTTTCGGATTATAACGTTTTGGTTGTATCGGAAGTGCCTATAATGAATCGGAAACCTAATAGTTTGGTTGTTGCTATAACAACACAACTTTCAGTTTTTCCGATTATTTGTTAAACGCCGAAAGAGCAAATCGCCGATTAACTCCAGAGACGGTAGCGGACGGAACTGCTGCCTTTGCGGGGTGTCAAAACCCCAAGTGAAGTGATGAAGTCGTAAGCCCTACCCAGATGTCAGCGAATCTGTTGATATGGGCGGTGTGAGTTTTGGTTGTGCAAGGAGAGTCAACCGAAACAAGAGAGTAATGTATGTTATATTGGAGAGCCTGCAATGAAGGTTTTTACAACAGGTCAAGTTGCCAAAATTTGTAAAGTGGCACCACGCACCGTAAGCAAGTGGTTCGACTCAGGCCGCTTGAAAGGGTATCGGATTCCGGGATCGCAAGATCGTCGGATTCCACGCGAGTATCTGATAAAGTTCCTCAAAGAGCATGGAATGCCTCTTGAGGGAATTATTGAGGAGACATTAGCCAAAGTGCTTATAGTCGCTCAAGATCAGATTTTTATTGAGAACCTGAAACGCGAACTTCCTATCGAAAAGAACTTTCGGGTGGAAGTTGCCGCAAGCGGCTTTGATGCCGGTATTCAGGCGGAGAGTTTTAAGCCAGATTGTATAATAGTTGATTTCTCCATCGGTAGAACAGAATCGTTGCAGATTTGCCAAAATCTGCGCAAGAACGGTGGTTTTTCGGAAATCATAACAATTGCATTGTTGCCGGACGATGGAAGTTCAGTGAACTTCGACCGCTCGTGTATCAATGAGACATTCCAGAAACCGTTTGACACGTTGCTGTTGACAGAACGGTTGCGCACGTTAATCGGTGCTAAAAAAGATTTGGTGATGACATAATCGTCACCGATAGAATACGGCATGATGCCGTAAGCCATGAGGTGTTTGCATAGGGTTCCCCAAGACAGGCCGCACCGCGAAGGTCAGGACGACTTTTGCAAATCATGGCTTTTTTATCCTACTCGATTTCGTTCGCTTCATTTCACTTTTTAGCACTTCTACAATCTGTAACGCCGCGTTTTTAACGAAACGCGGCGTTTTTTTGCGTGGTATTTCAGGTGTGACCTTTGTGTTATTGGATTCCACTTGCAAAAAGTTACGAATGGTGGTCGGTTATTTTCTCTTTGCCTCGATCCACATAGGTATTGGGCGTTGCACACAAACAGATTGACAAAATCATTATGCCGTATTGTAACGGCGTACTGGTAACGTCTAAAATGATAATGCAGCCCCCAAAAATCTATGAAAGGAACTGAGGCAAAATGAAAAAGTATTATCCGTTTCGCTATTTTAACAAGTTGTTGACTCGGTCAATCTATTTGCGTTGATTTGTTGGCTGTAATCCACCAACATTCCTTACCTGTCTTGTCAATGAATCCTCTTTTGTCGCCGAGACTCACTCTCGCCAAACCTTTGTGAAAAGAATAAGCCCTATCGTATTTTAACGGTATGACTTCTTTGCCGGTCTTATTGTTAATGCACCCCCATTTGCGATTAAGGCTCACTGCTACTAAACCTTCGCTAAAACAGTGAGGATATAATCTGTAATAGCGTCGGCACTCATCGTATTTTAATGGTGTGATTTCTCTTCCTGTTTTGTCAATGAATCCCCATTTGCCGCCAGACGTTACTCTCACCAAACCTTCGCTTAATCTATACTCATCGTCTGGTTTTAAAATATCATCGTAAAAATCATCGGACTCATCGTCTGGGTTTACATCATCGTATTTTAACGCTGTGACTTCCTTTCCGGTCTTGTCAACAAACCCCCATTTACCGTTAAGTCTTACACTAATTAATCCTCCACTTAAAGGTTCTACGTAATCATATTTAGCAGGAACAAGTACGACACCTTCCTTGTCTAATAATCCGATTTTGCCGTTGTAAATGTACGGTTGTGAACCGCTTTCTTTACTCTCTTGTGCAAGTAAACCTTGTAATGTGTTACCACAACCTCCAATAGTCAATAGCCCTAGGACTATTCCAAATGTCACCGTAACAAATTTTTTCATTTTTTTGCCTTTCATATTGTTAAACTAATTAACTTAATAAATTACGTTGGTCAAATGCAATTTCCGCTTGCACTTGCTCAACGTCCGTTTTGTTGCTCGTTCATAAATGGACATTACTACGAATGAAGTTCTCTGAAATCATCGTTTTCAACAAAATACTCGTAGTTTTCCTGTTCAACTGCTTCTACAATTTTTTTTGTAAATTCATCTAACTTCGCGGATACGTTTCCATAATCATTCCAACGTCCAAATCTAAACGACCTTTTTTCTCCGTCTTCAAACTCAATAACAACATCTGAATATTGAAAATTAAATGGATTTTTACTTTCAAACGTTCCTACACGATGCGTAGATGTACCTGTAATTGACTTAAAATACAAAATCGGTTTAACCCACACTCTATCGAACTGCGTTTCCACAAAATATAATGGAGTTAAAATAAAGTACGCCCCAATGGGACAACGTATCTGTTTAATGGTTCTGAATAAAAAAGTAATGAATACGTAGGTCGACAAAAGCCCCCAAATACCGGATAACACAACCACATCATAATTTACCATTATATGTCTACATGCGACGTAAAAAGAGAAAACCGCAGAACCACCACTTACTATCGAGTAGAAGATAAGCGACGGGATATCATCATCTCCACAAATGTATTGAGAATCTTTATCCTCTCGTTTGCGTGATAGTCGTTGTACAATACGTTTCTGAACAGGTGTCGGTAAATCATTGTATAAATAGCTGCCAGACGCAAACGTTGCCGATTTTTCTGACTCCGCATTACTCGTAACCGGCGGCGGTGTTACGTTTGCCTTGTTCGTGTCTGGATTCTCTGTAATCCACTCTCCGCATTGCGGACAAAATGTTGCATTGGCGGTTAAGTCTTTTCCACAAGTTGAGCAAAACATTTGTTCAATTTTCATTGCTTTATTCTCCACCCGCATCACGTAAAATTTGTCTAATTTCACCTGTTTTTGCCACATCTAACGGTGTATTGTCGTCCTTATCTTTTGCGTTGACATCCGCACCAAAATACAAAGCCATTTCCACAAGTCTTGCATTTCTACGATATGACGCTTCAAAAAGTAAATCATTGGAAAACGCACAATTAATTCCAAGACATATCGCTAAAACAGTAATTACCATCACTGTTGTGAACGAGATTGTCGGTAGATTCCAAAGCCGTCGGGGGCGTTTTATGGACTCTTGCGTAATCTCAATGGTACCGGCGTTCAACCTATGTTGCTGAATAGCATCCGCCACACGGGAAAGTGAAAAGAAAAAAGGTATCAAAAGAAAGAAAAGTAAAATCTGAACGTATGGAATAAGAGCGACAACACAGATTGCTATCGCTAATCCCCTATTCACCGGCTTGACGTGAGTAAGCCCAAAACGATTTCGATAATCATTCATATCGCTGGCAAGTCCGACAATACACACAAAAATCCAATATATGTTGAAAAACGGGACAAATAATAAGCCAACAGCATTACACGGGGTTGTTCTTGCTTTTACACTGCCCTGAAGAATAGCCCACGCACGATGTATTAGTATGCAACTCATAATACCCGATATGAAAAACGGTACTATTCCTATTGGTGCAACGAGTATCAATACATTTAATAATGCTACAGTGGAAATAAAATCTAAACCTGCTATATAAATACCATCAAGACAACATAAAAATGCGGGTATAAAACTGATAACGAAAAAAAGGAGAATTCGTTGAGTAAGCAACCGAAACGAACCGGGAATATATGCAGTAGTAAAACGGTTATACCTTGAACTAGCCGTTGTATGTGCCGGTGAATTATTCTGCGGTTGCGCCGCCTGCCCGCATCCAACGATTTGCGGCGGTTCTTTTATCCCGCTGACATTGTAGTAATAGTCATAGACCAGCCAAGTTGCTGTCACTCTGCTCAAACCAGTTCCACAAACTTCTTCAATCGACCTCTCATATTCCGGTACGGTGAGGAAACCCTTCAAACGCCGCTGCTTGAATTTTTCGTCAACGAGTTTATAGAACGGACGGTGTGACAGAGCAATATCGTAACCCCTTTTGGACGCATCGTCTTTGAAGTATGTTTTACCGAGCAAACGAATTCGTGCGTCAACCGTTATATCCTTGCCGCGGTTAGGATGCAATCGTATTTCGTTATACAGCGTCAGACGTTTTGCATCAACTTCACTGGCAGATGCGGACATCTTAACATCAATTAAATCATAAAGCGTTGCGTCATCATTACCCAAAACAATTTTCAAGTCTCTGGCAAGTCCCTTCATCTCGCCGGACGGAACAACTTTGATTCCGTTATATTCCAACCTTTTCGGAATAACAAAATCATACTGTTTCGCCACCGGAAGTGTAAACCACGACATAATTGTTTGCTTTGTGAAGTAACGTTCAAACTCCTTGATTTGAGCATCTGCTTCACACTGTTCAAGTAAACCGTTTTCTTCATAGACGGCGGCTTTTCTTTTTCCTTCGTTCAAACGTTTCCATCGGGCTTGCTTTGCCTGCTGACGCAAATCATATTTAACGCTGCCGGAAATAAATCCGTTGGCAATACTGATTTGCAAACCGTATTGTTCGGGATTGTGATTCCATTTTCTAACTTTATCACGCAATACCGTTTTTAATTTTTCGCTATCTGTGATGGCAGGGTCAAGGAAAATATCCAGTTCAAGGTAAATGTTAAAGTCAGGCATTGGGGAAAAATATGATAATGTGAAGTTGTTGATTTTATGCGGTAATTGAAAATTGTTTGTGCCGTGATGTAGGCGTAATCAGACCTAATTTTTCAATCGTGTTCTGTATAGTTCGCTTTCTATGAGGTTTGAATCCTCGACAAACTCAATTTTGCTTCCCGCATTTCGCTGTCATTCAGTGCGCCTTCCGGCGTAAATTCCAGTTCAAAAGGAGTACAGTTTTCGATACTACAATAAATCGTGATTTTACCTTGGTCGTCGATACGGAATGAAACGGAGGTAGCATCAGAAGGACTTACTGTTCGACTGAGTTTCCATTTCTTTTCAATGACGGGTGTTGACTGTTCGAGTGTTGTATATTCTTCATGTTCCTCATCATTGGCATAAAGAGAGACCGAAAGGGTATCAGTTATACCAGCAGGGCGGAGGTCAGTACTAATTTTTTCAAAAGGAACGGACATTTGCTTAAATATCATATTTTTTACAACAGAAACATACGGTCCTGCTAAAATTTCTATACCGTATGTTTTCGTTGCAACTTTTGTGACAACCGTTTTCTTTGCCTGAACGACATTTTCAACGGAAAGCCCTGTTGACAGAGCAATCTCTTTGACAGATTGTCCTTGCTCTGCAAGAGATTTGACTTCATGAATTTGAGCTTCCTTTGCCGCTCCTTTGGCAACCGCTTCGTCGGGGTCAAAAAAGACCGGCTTGATACCGAACTGAGAACCGTAGCGTTTCGTAATTCCTGCCGTGATTTGCGGCATACGTGATGAACCGCCGACTAGCAGAAACGAATCAAATTATGTAACGCCTTTTTCTTTGGCGGTTTCAAGGAGTTTGTCCGTCAGAATAAGAGTGCGGTCAAGAAGGTCTTCGGTCATTTCGTCGAATTGTCTTCTTGTTAGTTCGATTTTCGCTTCGTTACCGCCGTATGCAACTTTTTGACCGACACTCTCACGGCTTGTCAGTGTTTTCTTGTTCTTCTCCGCAATTATACGGAGATTGTATATTGTTTCGTGAATCTCTTCAGGGTCGCTGCTGCGAATATCGAATCCGGTTTGCTCCTCAAATTTATCTAGGTAGTATTGGGAAATACGGTTATCCCAGTCCTTGCCGCCGAGTTGATGGTCACCTTCAGTACAAACAACGGTTACTTCATCTTTGTTCGGGTCGTTGCCGATTCTGATTACGGTGACATCGAATGTTCCGCCGCCGAGGTCATAGACGATAATATTATGCCCTTTAATGTCCGGCTTTTCGAGTCCGTAATTCAACGCGGCAGCAACAGGTTCATCAAGAATCTCAATGACATTCAAACCGATGAGTTCGCCTGCTTGACGTGTTCTTGTGCGTTCCAGTTCACCGAAATAAGCGGGATAAGTAATCACGACATCTTTCACATCATGACCAGCTGTTTCTTTCGCATCATTAACAATCCGTTTGAGAATCATACTTGAAATTTCAACCGGCGAGTATTCTTTGCCGAATGCTTCAAATGAGTAATCTTTGTTACTCATTTGCCGTTTGACAAAATCAACGACACGCGCAGCATCGTCCTTGCTTTGTCTGCCTGCTTCTTTGGCGGTTTCGCCGACGATGATGTTCGACGCGTTCTCGAAATAAACGACCGATGCTGTTATCGCGTTTCCTTCGGAATTCTTGATGATGTCCGCTTTGCCGTATTCATTGATAAAGGCAATGGCGGAATAGGTAGTGCCTAAGTCGATTCCATAAACGTGTTTTTTTTCGTTGGACATAAATTTCCTTTCTGATGGATGATTGAAGTGAAAAGTTATCGGACAATGCTAGTTACTGGCGGCATCTTGTCCGTTGGTGTTACCGGCGTTTTAGGTGTTTCGTAACAATACGAATCAACTGTTTCTTTTTGAATGACATTTCCCGCTGTATCGGCATAGCCGAAACGTTTTGCTACCGCAATTGTTTTGTCTTTTTGCGGCTCCGTTGTCGGTAATGAACGGATGATTTTATGACGTTTCAGGTCAATTTTTGCTCCCGCCTCATCTTTGAAGTAAGTGAAATTGAGCTGTTTTTGCAGCACATCCCGAAAATCATCAGCCAATTCGGTGAACGATTTCAACAGAGCGGAATATGATTCGGGAGTACAAGGTTTTTGCCCGAAAGCGGCGATTTTATCGTCGGCATCATCAAGTTGTTCGACAATGGCACGTAACAGTTGCTCCTTAAACTCGTCAATGATATTATTACTGTACTGACGGTTTTCGTCGTAAAGTTTATCAATGAGTTTTTGTTTTTCAGTATGGAATTGCTTGTTAAAAGCCGTTTCTTCCGCGAGAACATCGGCAAGGTGTTTGAGTTCCGGCTGCAATGCCGTCAGCGGTGACAATTGGCGAAGCAACATCGCAATGTTGGTTTGTTCTTCGTTTTTGCTTCCGATATTTTCTGCCTGCGGTTTTTCGTCTGCTTGGAATGGTTCGTCAGATTTTACCGCAGAAGTTAACGGCGGGACAGTTGCAGATTGAGGCGGTAATGTTGAAACTCTTTCTAACGGAATGCCGTCTTGCGCAACTTTCACCGCGTTTCTGTCGATTCTGTTTTTCGTTTGATTTGCTGTTCCGATGTTTGCCGCGTCATCAATATCTTCATTCATATTTTCATTTTTACGGCTGGTGAGAAAATATAACTGAAACATAAAAACGGCGATGATAATGAGGCATAAGGACATTATCAGCTAAATGACACTTCCGCTAATTTCTGAAATTTTTTCTGTATCTGGCAGAACGCTTGGTTGGACGATTTTTTTATCTACTTGCCTCTGCTGCGGATATTCATTGCCGGAGATAGACCGTCCGTCGCGCCGTATGTTTTGAAAAAAGGGCTGTTGAGGTATTGTATTGTTGATACCAAATGATTCGCCTTGTTGCGATGGTGGTGTAGTCTGATTGATTGGATAATTATTGGGGTTTCCTTGTATCGACTGAGGTACGGGATTGTTGGCGGGATTATAATGTTCTTGATATAAAAGCATTGTCAACTCCTTGTGTGAGCGGTGAAATTGGTGAGAAAAAAGTGTCCTTTGTTTTGTCGCTGGAACGGGTTACTTTGTTATCCGTATATTTTTAGGTATGCGGTAACAAAGTAACGTAATTCTTCGCTACATGAAACCGTTGCTTTATTGAAAACCGGTTATTGTTCTTTCGGATTCGCTCCATACTTGTTCGTTCCCGGCTGGCTGTCAAAGCAGAAAAAAACAATCAAGGGAATTATACCGACATACGGAATAAGGGAAAGCAAATACCACCAACCGCTATATCCAATATCGTGTAGCCGCCTAACTGTTAATGCGATATGTGGTAATCCTACGGTAAAAAGCATAATCAACACAATACAAAGTGAGATAAATATTGCGAGAGCGACGAAATCGTCTTCGTGCCCACCATTCACACCCGCAATGAAAGCCGCTATAAACCATACCCCCAAAAATAGTATGAAGTTTATCATGAAAATGATAAGAGTGAATGTCCAAAACTCTTTACGGCAATCGCGTCCGCTAAACTGGAAGTACTTTTCGAAAATGACATCGAAGAAGCCAATGCCGAGATGAAGCAAATCGGCATAATGGTCATCCCTTTGAAGGTGTCCGAAATTTTTATTTTCTATCATTTATTATCTTAAAAGTTGAAACGTGATTAACATTTGGGTCGAATTTCATTTTTACT